>NZ_JBGCCO010000024.1:0-154639 GCF_041262605.1 Kitasatospora sp. GAS1066B | reverse complement strand
TACTGCAGGGGGGACCCTGTGGGAGAGTAGGACGCCGCCGAACAATTCTTCTAGAGAAGCCCTCTTCCTTCGGGAAGGGGGCTTCTCTGCGTTTATCGAGCGGCTTACCGAGCGAAAGTCGGACGGCGCACCACTCCGTAGGAATGGCGCGCCGTCAACAGGTGACCGAAAGGCCGTCGCTCAGGCCTCGGCGGCCCGCCGAGCCGCCTTCGCGGCCGCTTCCTGCTCGTCCTCGGCCTCCGCGACCTCCAGGGTCGGTGCGGTGCCGCCGAGGTGGGTGGGGAGCCACCAGGAGTCGGTGGGGCCGGCCGGCTTGACCGGGTAGTCGCGCTGGGCCCGGTCGAGCATCTCGCTCATCGCGGCCCGCAGTCGCCGGGTGACCATCACCGGCTTGTCCGTGGGCTCAAGGCGAATCGGTTCGCCAATCATGATGGTGACCGGGACGTGCCGCTTGGTCAGGGTCTTCGGGCGGCCCTTGGTCCACAGCTGCTGGGTGCCCCAGAGGATCATCGGCAGCAGCGGGGCGCCGGCGTCGGCGGCCATCCGGGCCGCACCGGTCTTGAACTTCTTCAGCATGAAGGAGCGGCTGATGGTGGCCTCGGGGAAGACACCGACCACCTCGCCCTCGCGCAGCGCGCGCACGGCAGCCTCGTACGCGGGCTGGCCGTCGGTGCGGTCGACCGGGATGTGCTTCATGCCGCGCATCAGCGGGCCGGAGATCGCGTGCCGGAAGACCTCGTCCTTCGCCATGAAGCGGGTCTTGCGGTCACCGCCCCGGTAGGCGCCCAGGCCGGCGAAGAGGAAGTCCAGGTAGCTGATGTGATTGCTCACGAGCACCGCGCCGCCGGTGGCCGGCACGTGTTCGGCACCCACGATGGTGATCCGGCAGTCGAGCGCTTTGAAAACGGTCAGCGCGGCACGGATCACCGGCGGGTATACGAACTCTGCCACGGTCAGCCCTACTTCTACTACGTACGGGCCCTGGCCCGGTGCGGTGGCACCCGGGTCGCCACCGGTGGACCGGGCCCGGGGCGCGGCACGCCGCGGCTGACACGGGTGATTCTGCTGATGATGGTCCCTCGTGGGGGTGCCTTCTGTCACCTGGCCATGCCCCGGTCGCGCGAGATTGTCATCACATCGCTGGGCGGGAGGTCCATCTGGGTCGCGCGCGGGCGTCGCGGGTCGCCACCGCAGGTAGAGCGGAGCCGGCGTCGGCGCCGGGCGCGCGGTAGCGCACACTGGAGCGCGTCACCGGACTGCCGGTGTGCGTCGCGGTGATCGCGCCGGTGAGCGCCTTCGGGTTGTTCCGGGCCCGGTGCGACGGGAGGGTGCGTGCCGTCGCGGGCGCGCGGGAGGGACGAGGACGTGCAGCTGTCCGCCGCCGATCTTGGCGAGGACGTCGAACTGGGGGAGCGGGCCACCCTGGTGCAGTTCTCCACGGCCTTCTGCCAGCCGTGCCGGGCCACCCGCCGGGTGCTCGCCGAAGTGGCCGCGATGGTGGCCGGCGTGGCGCACGTGGAGGTCGACGCCGAGCAGCGGCTGGAGCTGGTTCGCCGGCTGGAGATCCTGCGCACCCCGACCGTGCTGGTGTTGGACGGTGCGGGGCGAGTGGTGAGGCGGGCCGCCGGTCAGCCGCGCCGCGCCGATGTGATCGCCGCGCTCGGTGAAGCGTGCTGAGCGTCAGCGGTGCGCCGGCCGAGCGCGAGCGGTGCGGGAGGAGAGCGCGACGAGAGCGCCGCTCGGGTGCTGCTCGGCGCAGGCCCACGGCCGGACCGAGGGCAACCTGAGGCCGGCTGTCCGAGCTCGGCATTCACCGGTGGGTTGAGCGCCGGAGAAGTCGAGAGCTTCGTCACAATGATCAGGGGGGATAACGCCCTGACATTGCGGCAAGATGTGGGCGACCGGTATTTAGATACTGACGAGTAACCAGAGCGGGATGCTGCCGAGTATGCTGCCGGAAGTGCCGGTCGGGGCAGCAGGAATGCGCTGTCCGTAGCGGGTGCCGCCGGTGCGCACCCGCCCGTCGCACCCGCGGCAGCCGCCGGACGAGACCAGTACAGGAGACAGGCCGTGAGCTTGAGGATCGTTGTCTGTGTGAAGTACGTGCCCGACGCGACCGGTGACCGTCGCTTCGCGGACGACACCACCACCGACCGGGACGCCGTGGACGGCCTCCTGTCGGAGCTCGACGAGTACGGCGTCGAGCAGGCGCTGCGGATCGCCGAGGCGTCCGGTGACGCCGAGGTGACCGTGCTGACCGTCGGCGGCGACGACGCCCGGGACGCGCTGAAGAAGGCCCTCTCGATGGGCGCCGACAAGGGTGTCCACGTCAACGACGACGACATCCACGGCTCGGACGTGATCGCCACCTCCGCGATCCTCGCCAAGGCCCTCGAGAAGACCGGCTACGACCTGGTGGTCTGCGGCATGGCCTCGACCGACGGCACCATGGGCGTGCTGCCCGCGCTGCTCGCCGAGCGCCTGGGCCTGCCGCAGGTGACCCTGCTCTCCGAGGTCGCCGTCGAGGGTGGCGTGGTGAAGGGCCGCCGCGACGGCGACTCGGCCACCGAGCAGGTCGAGGCCGCGCTGCCGGCCGTCGTCTCGGTCACCGACCAGTCGGGCGAGGCCCGCTACCCGTCCTTCAAGGGCATCATGGCCGCCAAGAAGAAGCCGGTCGAGGAGCTCGACCTGGACGACCTCGGCATCGAGGCGGACGAGGTCGGCCTGGCCGGCGCCTGGACCGCGGTCGAGACCGTCACCGAGCGCCCGGCCCGCACCAAGGGAACGATCGTCAAGGACGAGGGCGAGGGCGGCAAGCAGCTCGCCAGCTACCTCGCCGAGCAGAAGTTCATCTGACCCGCCGTCCGGACCCCACGTTCCCTCAGGAGATAAGAAATCATGGCTGAGATCCTGGTCCTGGTGGACCACGCCGACGGCGCCGTCCGCAAGCCCGCCCTGGAGCTGCTCACCCTGGCCCGCCGGATCGGCGAGCCGTCCGCGGTCGTCCTCGGCGCCGGCGCTGCCGCGGCCGACATCGCCGCCAAGGCCGCCGAGTTCGGTGCCGCGAAGGTCTACGTGGCCGACGCCGCCGAGTTCGCCGACTACCTGGTCGTCCCGAAGGTGGACGCGCTGACCCAGATCGCCAAGGCCGCCGACGCCGCGGCCGTCCTGGTCACCTCCTCCGGCGAGGGCAAGGAGATCGCGGCCCGGGTGGCCCTGCGCCTGGGCTCGGGCATCATCACCGACGCCGTCGACCTGGAGGCCGGCGCCGACGGCCCGATCGCCACCCAGTCGGTCTTCGCGGCCTCCTTCCAGGTCAAGTCGAAGGTCTCGCACGGCAGCCCGGTCATCACCGTGAAGCCGAACGCCGCCGCGCCCGAGGCCGCCCCGGCCGCCGGCACGGTGGAGAACGTGACCGTCGAGTTCACCGGCAACGCCGCCAAGGTCACCGCGCGCACCGCGCGGGTCTCCACCGGCCGCCCCGAGCTGACCGAGGCCGCCATCGTGGTCTCCGGCGGCCGCGGTGTCGGTGCCGCCGAGGGCTTCGGCGTGGTCGAGGAGCTCGCGGACGCGCTCGGCGCGGCCGTCGGCGCCTCGCGTGCCGCCGTGGACGCCGGCTGGTACCCGCACAGCAACCAGGTCGGCCAGACCGGCAAGCAGGTCTCCCCGCAGCTCTACGTCGCGGCGGGCATCTCCGGCGCGATCCAGCACCGGGCCGGCATGCAGACCTCGAAGACCATCGTCGCGATCAACAAGGACGCCGAGGCGCCGATCTTCGAGCTGGTCGACTACGGCGTGGTCGGCGACCTGTTCGACGTGCTGCCGCAGCTCACCGGCGAGGTCAAGGCTCGCAAGGGCTGAAATCGAGCGACAACTGAGCGGTCGTCAAGCCGGACTCGTGCCGGCCGGCTGCTCCAGCAGGGCGTGATCCCCCGTCGTGGTGTGGATCACGCCCTGCGGCGTGTGCGGGTCCCGTAGAGTGCCGCCGTGAACCTCTTGACGGCACTTCAGGGTGGGCACGGCGACGCGGCCGACGCGCTGCGGATCGACGGTCGGGCCGTGTCCCGGGAGCGGCTGCTGGGCGCGGCCGGCACCGTGGCGGCCCGGGTGGCGGGCGCGAAGGCGCTGGCCGTGCTGGCCCGGCCGAGCGTCGAGAGCGTGACCGCGGTGGTCGGTGGGCTGCTGGCCGGGGTGCCCGTGGTGCCGCTGCCGCCGGACGCCGGGCCGCTGGAGCGTTCGCACATCCTGCGGGACAGCGGCGCCGAGCTGCTCGCCGGCGAGGGCCCGGCCGTCAAGGACATGGCGTCCGAGGACGGCGTCGAGGCGCTGCCCGTCGACCTCGGTGAGACCAGCGCCGAGCGCTTCCCCGAACCGGCCCCCGAGCGGGCCGCCTTCGTCCTCTACACCTCCGGCACCACCGGGCCGCCCAAGGGCGCGATCCTCTCCCGCCGCGCGGTCGCCGCCGACCTCGACGCGCTGGCCGACGCCTGGGCCTGGACCCCCGAGGACACCCTGGTGCACGGCCTGCCGCTGTTCCACGTGCACGGCCTGGTGCTCGGCGTGCTCGGCGCGCTACGCACCGGTTGCCGCCTGGTGCACACCGGCCGCCCGACCCCCGCGGCCTACGCCGAGGCGGCCGGCACCCTCTACTTCGGCGTCCCCACCGTCTGGTCCCGGATTGCCGCCGACGAGGCCGCGGCCCGCGCGCTGAGCGGTGCCCGACTGCTGGTCTCCGGCAGCGCCCCGCTGCCCGTCCCGGTCTTCGACAAGCTGGCCACGCTCACCGGCCACCAGCCCGTCGAGCGCTACGGCATGACCGAGACGCTGATCACCGTGAGCACCCGGGCGGACGGGGAGCGCCGCCCGGGCAGCGTCGGCCTGCCGGTGGCCGGCACCGAGACCCGCCTGGTCACCGAGGACGGCCGCCCGGTGCCGGCCGACGGCGAGAGCCTGGGCGACCTCCAGGTCCGCGGCCCCTCGATGTTCGACGGCTACCTCGGCAACCCGGCCGCCAACGCCGACGCGTTCACCGCGGACGGCTGGTTCCGCACCGGCGACGTCGCCACCATCAGCCCCGACGGGTTCCACCGGATCGTCGGCCGCGGCTCGGTGGACGTGATCAAGAGCGGCGGCTTCAAGATCGGCGCCGGCGAGGTGGAGGCCGCGCTGCGCGACCACCCGGCCGTCGTGGACGCCGCCGTGGTCGGCGCCCCGGACACGGACCTCGGGCAGGCGGTGGTGGCGTTCGTCATCCCCGACGGCCCGGTGACGGGCGATGAGCTGGCCGCGTTCGTCGCGCAGCGGCTCTCGGTGCACAAGCGGCCGCGCCGGGTCGTGCTGGTGGAGGAGCTGCCGCGGAACGCGATGGGGAAGGTGTTGAAGAAGCGGTTGCTGGAGGGGTAGCGCCGCTGTTGCGGGGGCTCGCCGGCTCACCGCGCGGCGAGTCGGAACTCCTGGCTCCCGAACGCCACCTGGTCCCCCGGCCGTACCGGGACGCCTCCGGTGACGCGGCGGCCGTTGACGTGGGTGCCGTTGGTCGAGCCCAGGTCGTACAGCACCCAGCCGTCGCCGAGGCGGCGCAGTTCGGCGTGCCAGCGGGAGACCGAGACGTCGGTCAGGCGCAGGTCGGAGCCGGGGGCGCGACCGATCCGCAGCTCGGACGGGCCCAGGTGGGGGAGGGTCAGGCCGGGCAGGCGCTCGGTCCGCCAGGCGTTGCGCAGCCGGACCGTGAAGGCGGACAGGCGCCCGACCGCGCGCAGCGCGAAGCGGGCCAGCCGGCCGTCGGACGGCAGGTCGGCGAGGGCGGCGTCCAGCTCGGTGGTGCTGCGGGCGGTGAGGACCAGCTCCATCCGGCGGATGAAGGTGTCGTGCGAGAGCCGGCCGTCCCCGGCGCCCCGTCGCAACACACCCAGCGCCCGTTCGCGGTCGGCCTCCGAGGGACGGGCCTGGAGGTCGCCGGAGGCCACGCCGGTGAGGGGCTCGGGAGCGGTCATGCGCACGATTCTGGGGCGCGCCGGGGTGCGGTGTCCAGAACGGGTGACGTGGGAACCACGGGGTGCTCCGCGACCGTCCACGGCAGGTGGAGACCTGTGCCGTGGCCGGGACCGGGCAGGATGGGGTCGGTCACGGAGTACGAGGAACAGGGCGGTGGATGATGACTGGTCAGGCGCTGGTCGCGGCGGTGGACATCGGTGGGACGAAGATCGCCGGTGCGCTCGTCGGGGCCGAGGACGGCGAGCTGTACCACCGGGTGGAGCGTCCGACCCGGGCCAAGGAGTCCGGCAAGGTGGTGCGCGACGCGCTGGCCGAGGTGGTCGAGGCGCTGGCGGGCACGCCCGAGTGGGCCGGGGTCGAGCTGTTCGGGGTCGGCAGCGCGGGGCCGGTGGACACTGTCCGAGGCACCGTCAGTCCGGTCAACATCCCAGGTTGGCGCGACTTCCCGGTGGTCCGGGAGGTGCGGGAGCTGGCCGGCGGCCGCCCGGTGGTGCTGACCGGCGACGGGGTGGCGATGACCGCCGCCGAGCACTGGCTCGGCGCGGCCCGGGGCTTCGACAACGCGCTCTGCATGGTGGTCTCCACCGGTGTCGGCGGCGGCCTGGTGCTCGGCGGGGCGCTGCACCCTGGGCCGACCGGCAACGCGGGGCACATCGGCCACATCAGCGTGGACCTGGACGGTGCGCCGTGTGCCTGCGGTGGCCGGGGCTGCCTGGAGGGCCTGGCCAGCGGCACCGCGATCGCCGGCCACGCGCTGGCGGCGGGGTGGCGGCCGGCCGGCGGGGCGGGCGGCCGGGCGGACGCCGCCGCCGTGGCCGCGGCGGCGCGCGCGGGTGATCCGCTGGCGCTGGCCGCCTTCGCCCGGGCCGGGCAGGCACTGGCCGCGGGCATCGCGGCGGCGGCGACCCTGGTGGAGCTGGAGGTGGTGGTGATCGGCGGTGGTGTCGCGCAGGCGGGCGAGCTGCTGTTCGGTCCGCTGCGGGAGCGGCTGGGGGAGTACGCGGCGCTCTCCTACGTGCGCGGGCTGCGCGTGCGCCCGGCGGAACTGGCCACCGACGCGGGGCTGGTGGGGGCCGCCTCGGCGGCGCTGCGGGCGACGGCCCGGGCGGGCGAGGGTGCGTGAGACGGGGGTGCGTGCGACGGGGGTGTGAAGGAGGGCGTGCGGAGTGGGCGAGCGGAGCGCGGGAGCGGCGAATGCGCCCTGGTGGGAGCCGAGAAGTGATGGCTCATCAGATCTTCAGGAGTGAGGGGTCGGCCCCGGCGGGTACCACCTCGGATGGTGCCGAGGCGCTCGGCGCGGCGGGGGGCGTCGGTACGGCCGGCGGTGGCCCGGCGTGGCGGCTGCGGCGGCCGTCCGGCGTGGACACCGCCGGGTTCGCCCGAGGTCAGGGGGAATCGTGATCATCTGGGTCAACGGGACGTTCGGCGTGGGCAAGAGCAGCGCCTGCCGTGAACTGGTCGAGCTGCTGCCCGGCAGCACGCTCTTCGATCCGGAGGGCATCGGCGACTACCTGCGCCGGGCCCTGCCGCGCCGCCGGCTGGCCGAGGTCGGCGACTACCAGGACCTGCCGGCCTGGCGCCGCCTGGTCCCCGAGGCGGCCGCCACGGTGCTGGCCGAAGTGCCGGGCGCCCTGGTGGTTCCGATGACCCTGCTGCGCGAGGCCTACCGGGACGAGATCTTCGGCGCCCTGGCGGCACGCGGCCTGACGGTGCACCACTTCGTGCTGCACGCTGAGGAAACGATCCTGCGTGAGCGGATCGGGCGCGACACACGGTTCGCGGACGACCCGGCAGCCGCTGCCGACTGTCGTGACTGGCGCCTGGCCCACCTGCCCGCCTACCAGCAGGCGCAGCCCTGGCTGCGCCGCGACGCCCGCGTGCTGGACACCGCCGAGCTGACCCCCCGTCAGGTCGCGGAGAGAATGGCCGCCCTGGTCGAGGAGGGCGCCGCGCGCTGCCCGATCGTGCGCCCCGCCGACTCGGCGGACGACACGGTGGCGGCGGCGGTGCTGCTCTTCGACGAGGAGGACCGGGTGCTGCTGGTCGACCCGGTCTACAAGCCCGACTGGGAGTTCCCCGGTGGCGTGGTCGAGCGCGGCGAGGCGCCCACGCTGGCCGCCGTCCGCGAGGCCGCGGAGGAACTGGGCCTGCGGCTGGACCCGGAGGCGCTGCGGCTGCTGGCCGTCGACTGGGAGCCGCGCACCGGCCGGCGCCGGGGTGGCATGCGGCTGGTCTACGACGGCGGACGCCTGACGGCCGCTCAGCGCGCCGGCCTGCGGCTGCCGCCGGACGAGCTGCGGGACTGGCGCTTCGTCACCCTCGGCGAGTCCGAGCGGCTGCTGTCGGCCGGCCGCTACCGGCGGCTGGCCAGCGCCCTGGAGGCCCGCGGCGCGGGCACCTCGCACTATCTGGAGGCGGGCCGCCCGGCCGCCACGGGCGCGGGCAGCGGCGGTTAGCGCACGGGTTGCGGCGGGGGACGGCGGCGCCGGCGGTCGGGCGGTGGTGCTGCCGGTCGGGGAGGATGGCCGCATGCCGTTCACCTTCAGCCATCCCGCCGCGGTGCTCCCGCTCCTGCGCGGGCTGCGCGGCAGGGGGCCGCTTGTGGCCTCGGCGCTGGTCGCCGGATCGATGGCGCCGGACCTGCCGTTCTTCGCCGCGTCCTGGTGCCCGGGCCTGTACCGGTGCGGCGCGCCGACCCACCGCTGGTGGGCGGTCGCCACCGTGGACGTGGCGCTGGCCGGGGTGCTGGTGGCCGGCTGGCAGGGCGTGTTGCGGCGCCCGCTGCTCGAACTGCTGCCGCCGGGCTGGGCCGCCCCCGCCCTCGAGGCCACCGCGCGTCGCCCGGGCCGGACCGGCGCCCGGGAGCAGGCGGCATGGTTCGCGCTGTCCGCCGCGCTCGGAGCGGTCAGCCACGTCGGTTGGGACGCGTTCACCCACCCGGGGCGAGCCGGCGGGCGGCTGCTGCCGGTGCTGGAGCGCCGGGTGGCCGGCCTGCCGCTCTGCACGGCGCTGCAGTACGGCAGTTCGGCCCTCGGACTGGCCGCGCTCGGTGGCTGCCTGGCCCGCGAACTCGGTGGCGCGCAGGCCGGCGAACTCGCACGGCCGCCGGACCGGCGAGCGGCCCGGCGGCGGGCCCGCCGCCGGGCGCTGGTCGGCGCCGCCGCGGCGGTCGGGGCTGCCCACCGGCTGGCCCGGGCCGGGCGGGTGCGCGGCCCGGGCGCAGGGCGTGACCCGATCGCCGACCTCTGCTTCGGCGCCGGTGCCGGCGTTCTGGCGGCGGCCGCGGTGCTGGGCGTGGCGGATCTGCTGGGCCCGCCCCGGCAGATCCGCTGACGGTCGCCCGTCAGCCCTGCCACACCTGCGCGTACCGCCGCAGGAAGAGTGCCTCCGAGAGCGCCATCCGCTCCAGCTCCTCGGGGTCCACGCTCTCGTTCACGGCGTGGATCTGGGTGGTCGGCTCCTCCACGCCGATCAGCACGATCTCGGCCTTCGGGTAGAGCGTGCGCAGCGTGTTGCAGAGCGGGATCGAGCCGCCCTCGCCGGCCACCACCATGTCCACCCCGAAGGCCTCGCGCATCGCCGTGCCGAGCGCCTCGTAGGCGGGGCCGGAGGTCTCGGCGAGGAACGGGTGGCCGCCGGAGAGCCGGGTGACGGTGAGCTGGGCGCCCCAGGGCGTCGCCTGCTCCAGGTGGGCGACCAGCGCGTCCTGGGCGGCTTCGATCGACATGCCCGGCGGCACCCGCAGGCTGACCTTGGCCTTGGCGGCGGCCTGCACCGAGGAGGTGGAACCGATCACCGCGGGGACGTCGATGCCCACCACGGTCACCGCCGGGCGGGCCCAGAGCCGGTCGGCGACGTCGCCGGTGCCGATCAGCGTCACGCCGTCCAGCACCTTGGCGTCGGCGCGGAAACGGTCCGCCGGGTAGCTGACGCCGGGCCAGGTCTGGTCGGCGGGCAGGCCGGTGATCGCGGTGCCGCCCTGCTCGTCGTAGAGCGAGGCGAGCAACTTCAGCAGCGCGGCCAGCGCGTCGGGGGCGGCGCCGCCGAAGGCCCCCGAGTGCAGGTTGCCGGCCAGCGTGCGGACCTCGACCGAGACCTCGGTGATGCCGCGCAGCGAGGCGGTGGCGGTGGGCAGGCCGGCGGCGAAGTTGCCGACGTCGCCGATCACGATCGCGTCGGCGGTCAGCAGCTCGGGGTGGGCGATGGCGTACTGCTCCATGCCGCCGGTGCCCTGCTCCTCCGAGCCCTCGACGATCACCTTCAGGTTGACCGGCAGCGTCGGGCCGCCGCTCTCGCGCAGCGCCCGCAGCGCCGTCAGGTGCATCAGGATGTTGCCCTTGCAGTCCGCCGCGCCGCGCCCGTACCAGCGCCCGTCGCGCTCGGTGAGCTCGAACGGCGGGCTGGCCCAGGCCTTCTCGTCCAGTTGCGGCTGCACGTCGTAGTGCGAGTAGAGCAGCACGGTCGGCGCGCCCGGCACCCCGGTGAGCTCGCCGTAGACGGACTGGGTGCCGTCCGGCGTGTCGAGCAGCTGAACGTTCGTCAGTCCCTCGGCGCGCAGCGCGTCGGCCACCCACTGGGCCGCGGCCCGGCACTCCCGCTCCAGGCCGAGCTGTGGGTCGGCGATCGACGGGAACGCCACCAGCTCGGCCAGCTCGTGCCGGGCACGGGGCATCAGCGAGCGGACGGCGGCGGCGAGGTCGGGCGAGGGTTCGGTCATGACGATTCTCCGGAAGCTGGCTGGTTGATCACCTGTGCGACCGAGCATAGGGTGCCGTCCCAGGGCCCGGATGGCGCGGCGCCGCTGGTGGCGCAGGCGGCGCACGGCGGTGCGCCGCATAGGATGACTCGACGTGAGAGACTCCGGTAGCGCCCCCGATGCCAGCCTGCCCGTCGATGTACTGGACGGACTCGCGGCCGAACCTGAAGCTGACGTCGAAGCCGATGACCCGCTCGACGGCGTCTGGGACGTCGTGGTGGTCGGGGCCGGCCCGGCCGGCTCGTCGGCGGCGCACGCCGCAGCCGCGCAGGGCCGCCGGGTGCTGCTGCTGGACAAGGCCGAGCACCCCCGCTACAAGACCTGCGGCGGTGGGATCATCGGACCGTCCCGGGACAGCCTCCCGGCCGACTTCAAGATCCCGTTCCAGGACCGGGTGCACGCCGTCACCTTCGCGCTGAACGGCCGTTTCACCCGGACCCGCCGGTCGAAGCGGATGCTCTTCGGCCTGGTCAACCGCACCGAGTTCGACCTGCGCCTGGTCGAGGCGGCCCAGCAGGCGGGCGCGGTCCTGGTCACCGGCGTCACCGTGACCGGCGTCGAGCAGCAGGGCGGCGCCGACCGCCGCACGGTGGCCGTGACGCTGGCCGACGGGCGCTCGGTGCAGACCCGCGCGGTGGTCGGGGCGGACGGCAGCGCCAGCCGGATCGGGCGGCACGTGGGGGTCACCTTCGACCAGATCGACCTGGGCCTGGAGGCCGAGATCCCGGTGCCCGAGCGGGTGGTGCGCGCCTGGCAGGGCCGGATCCACCTGGACTGGGGCCCGCTGCCGGGCAGTTACGGCTGGGTGTTCCCGAAGACCGACTCCGGCACGCTGACCGTCGGGGTGATCTCGGCGCGCGGTGACGGCGAGCTGACCAAGCGTTACCTGGCCGACTACATCCGCCGCCTGGGACTGTCCGGCTTCACGCCCGCCGTCGAGTCCGGTCACCTGACCCGCTGCCGGGCCGAGGACTCGCCGCTCTCGCGCGGCCGGGTGCTGGTGGCCGGTGACGCGGCCGGACTGCTGGAGCCGTGGACCCGCGAGGGCATCTCCTACGCGCTGCGCTCGGGCCGGCTGGCCGGCGAGTGGGCGGTGCAGGTGGCCGAGGCGGGCAGCCCGCCGGAGGTGCGGCGGCAGGCGCTGAACTACGCCTTCGCGGTGAAGGCGGGCCTGGGCGTGGAGATGCGCGCGGGCAAGGTGATGCTGGCGGCCTTCGAGCGCCGGCCGCACCTGTTCCACCTGGCGGTCTGCGTGATCAACCCGGCCTGGCAGGCGTTCGCCCAGACCACCCAGGGGCACACCACGTTCGGCCAGATCCTGCGGCAGTACCGGGCCGCCCGGCGGCTGGCGGCGATGGCCTCGCGGTAGGGCGCGGAGCTCGACCGCGTACGCCGTACTCCCGGGGGAGTACGGGTGACCACCCCGGCGGGCTGACGTCGGCCGGGGCGGTCCTCGCCTAGCCTTCCGGCATGAGCCCTTCCGGTACGAGCCCCTCGGACGGCGGCGCGTGGGGTCAGCCGTGGCGAAGGCCCGCCGGGCCGCCCTGGTTCAGGGGCCGCCCGCCGGCTCTGCCGGTGGTCTCCTCGGCCCTGGTCGCCGTCCTCCAACTGGCCGGCAGCGCCGGCGCGGCCAAGCACCAGGTGCCGCCCCGGGTGCCGCTGGACGCGTTCGGCTACCTGCTGCTGGCGCTCGGGCCGGCGCTGCTGGTGCTGCGCCGGCGCCACCCGGTCCTGGTGGTGGCCGGCACCGGCGCCATCACGTTCGGCTACCTGGCCGCCGGCTACCCGTACGGCCCGGTCTTCGCCTCCTTCGCGGTGGCCTACTGCGTCGCCGTCCGGGACGGCCACCGCCGGGCGGCGCTGCTGAGCCTGCTCGGCGTCTACGGCGGCCACCTGCTGCTCGCCTACGCGGTGCCGCACGGGTGGCTGCGTGGCACGGCCGGGTCGGTCGGCGCCTGGCCGGAGGTCGGCCTGACCGCACTGGCCCTGCTGCTGGCCGCCGTCGCCGAGCTGTTCCGGTTCCGCCACGAGCGGTTCGCCGCGCACCGCGCCGCCCGCCAGGCCGCCGCCGCCCGCCGGGCGGACGAGGAACGGCTGCGGATGGCCCGCGAGCTGCACGACATCCTGGCCCACAGCATCTCGTTGATCCACGTCCAGGCCGGGGTGGCGCTGGAGCTGATCGACGATCAGCCCGAACAGGCGCGGGCCGCGCTGGTCACCATCAAGGCCGCCAGCAAGGAGGCGCTCGGCGAGGTCCGCCAGGTGCTCGGCACCCTGCGCGGCCCGGACGCCGCCGCCCCGCGCCGTCCCGCGCCGGGCCTGGACCGGCTGACCGAGCTGACCGAGCAGGCCGCGCACGCCGGCCTGACCGTCACCGTGCGGACGGCGGGCGAGGAACGGGCGGTGCCTGCCGGAGTCGGCCTCGCGGCCTTCCGGATCGTCCAGGAGGCGCTGACCAACGTGATCCGGCACTCGGCCGCGCGCCGAGCCGAGGTGCTGCTGGACTGGACGGCGCCCGTGAGCCTGACCGTCCGGGTGACGGACGCGGGCCCGGCCGCCGCACCCGACGCCGGCGAACCGGCCGGTGGCGGCAACGGACTGGCCGGGATGCGGGAGCGGGCCCAGGCACTGGGTGGCACGCTGACGGCGGGGCCGCACGCGGGCGGCTTCCGGGTGGTGGCGCACCTGCCGACCACCAACGCGACGGACGAGGAGCACGGGCGATGATCCGGGTCCTGCTGGCGGACGATCAGATGCTGGTCCGGGCCGGTTTCAAGGCGCTGCTCGACGCCCAGGCCGACCTCCAGGTGGTCGGCGAGGCCGCGGACGGCGCGGCGGCCGTCGCGCTGGCCGCCGAACTGCGGCCCGACGTGGTCCTGATGGACATCCGGATGCCCGGCCTCGACGGTCTGGAGGCCACCCGCCGGATCACCGCCAACCCTGAACTGGCCGAGGTCAAGGTGGTGGTGCTGACCACCTTCGAACTGGACGAGTACGTCTTCGAGGCGCTGCGCGGCGGCGCCTCCGGATTCCTGGTCAAGGACACCGAGCCGGCCGACCTGCTGCGCGCGGTGCGGGTGGTGGCGGCCGGCGACGCGCTGCTCTCGCCCGGCGTCACCCGCCGCCTGATCGGCGAGTTCGCGGCGCGCTCCAAGGTCCCGGCCGACGCCGCGGGACCCTTGCTCGACCAGCTGACGGAGCGTGAGCGGGAGGTGCTCACCCTGGTCGGCATGGGCCTGTCCAACGCCGAGATCGCCCGCCGCCTGGTGGTCAGCCCGCTCACCGCGAAGACCCACGTCAGCCGCGCGATGGTCAAGCTCGGCGCCCGCGACCGGGCGCAGCTGGTGGTGCTGGCCTACGAGAGCGGGCTGGTGCGGCCGGGGTGGCTCGGCTAGCGGGGGTCTCAGCCCTCCGAATTCGCGCTCTGCCGCGCGGCCCGACCGGTGGCCTCTGGTTCGGAGGCGGCCCGGCGTGCCAGAGTGCTCCCAGCCCGTCCGACCCACCCTCATATCGGATACCGGAAAGCAGGTCCTACCGCGATGACCAGCGCAGCCCCCCTCGTCCGCAGCAGCACGGCCGGCGCCGTCACCACCCTGGAGCTGGACTCCCCGCACAACCGCAACGCGCTCTCCACCCGGCTGATGGCCGAACTGGCGCAGGGCCTGGCGGACGCCGCCGCTGATCCGGCGGTGCGGGCCGTGGTGCTCGGCCACACCGGCAAGGTGTTCTGCGCGGGCGCGGACCTCTCGGAGGCCACCGGCAGCGACCCGACGGTCGGGCCGCGCGGCCTGGTCGACCTCCAGCGGGCCATCGTGGACTGCCCCAAGCCGGTGATCGCCTTCGTCAACGGGCACGTCAGGGCCGGCGGGCTCGGCCTGCTCGGCGCGGCCGACCTGGTGATCGCCGGCCCCGCCGCCACCTTCGCCTTCACCGAGGTGCGACTCGGCCTGGCCCCCGCCGTCATCTCGCTGCCGCTGCGCCCCAAGCTGGAGCCGCGCGCCGCGTCCCGCTACTACCTGACCGGGGAGACCTTCGACGCCGTCGAGGCGGCCCGGATCGGCCTGATCACCGTGGCCGCCGGCGAGGCGGACGAGGCGGCGAAGGCGCTGGCCGAGGTGCTGGCGGCGTTGCGCCTGGCCTCGCCGCAGGGGCTTGCCGAGACCAAGCGGCTGGTCAACGCCGAGGTGGTGCGCTCCTTCGAGCAGGACGCGGACGCCCGGGTCGAGCAGTCCGCCCGGCTGTTCGGCTCGCCGGAGGCGCAGCAGGGGATGACGGCCTTCCTGGAGCGCCGGCCGGCGCCGTGGGTCCTAGATCTGTCTGAGGAGGCGTAGGTGTGATCTTGCTCCCCTGACGGCCTGCGGGCGGCGGGGGGCGGCTACCGTGTGCGCATGCCCAACGCCGCCGCCCTGCTCACCGCCGTCCGCTCCCGGGCCCGCCGTGCCGCCGGGCGAGTCGTGCACCGGGGCTGGCGCTGGGTGCAGGAGACGGGCGCCGTCACCAACCGGAACCCGGGTCCGTACCGGTTCCACACGCTCGGTGACGGCAGCAAGTTCGCCTTCCCGCTGGGCACCGTCTTCAACGAGCAGTCGATCGCGATCGGCCCGTTCTGCATCATCGGCGAGCGGGTCACCATCTCGGCCGGTTTCCTGCCCGGCCTCGACCTGGGCCCCGAGCCCGTGATCACCATCGGCGGCGGCTGCGTGATAGGCCGGGGCAGCCACCTGGTCGGGCACCAGTCGATCGTGCTCGGCGACGACGTCTGGACCGGCCCGAACGTCTACATCAGCGACCAGGCCCACGAGTACCGCGACACCACCCTGCCGATCGGCAAGCAGTGGCCGCGCAACGAGCCGGTCGAGATCGGCGCCGGCAGCTGGATCGGGACCGGCGCGGTGATCCTGCCCGGCGCCCGGCTGGGCCGCAACGTCGTCGTCGCGGCCGGCTCGGTGGTGCGCGGCGAGGTCCCCGACCACAGCGTGGTGGCCGGCGCCCCCGCCCGCGTGGTGCGCAGCTTCACCGAGGCACAGGGCTGGCAGCCGCCGTTCCGGCACGACGCGCCGCGCCCGCTGCCCGACGGCATCACGGCCGAGCAACTGCGCGCGCTGGTCGGCTGGGACCTGCGTCCACCGACCGGGAGCTGACCCGCCGTCATGACCGTTCGCCTGCGCCCGGCCCGCCCCGAGGACGTCGAGACCATCGCTGAGCTGCGTGCGGTGGTGCTCCGCGCCGACCTGGAGCGGCTGGGGCGCTACGACCCCGCCGGGGTCCGCCGGCGCCTGCGCGACGGCTTCGTGGCGGAGCACACCTGGGTGATCCTGGCAGCCGACGCTTTCGAGGGCTGTGACGGCGAGGCCGACGCATTCGCGGGCTGTGACGGCGAGGCCGACGCATTCGCGGGCTGCGTCGCGCTGCGCCCGGCGGCGGACGGGCACTGGTTGGAGCACTTCTACCTGGCTCCGGAGCGGCAGGGTCGCGGTCTCGGCGGCGCGGTGCTGACCGAGTTGCTCGCCCGAGCGGACCGGTCGGGCCGGACGGTGCGCCTGAACGTCCTCCAGGGCAGCCCGGCGCGGCGACTCTACGAGCGGTTCGGCTTCACGGTGGAGCGGGCGGACGCGGTGGACGTCTGGATGGTGCGGCAACCCGGCTGAGCGGTGCCGGAGTTCGCCGGGATCGCTCAGCTTCCGCTGCCGCTCCACTCGCGCCGGAACCCCTCGCGCAGCGTGCCGCCGGTGCGGGCCAGCACGCGACCGCTCGCATGCAGCAGGGCGGTGGGGTCCTCGGGCGCGGTGCGGTGGGCGGTGAGCAGGGCCGCGCCGAGGGCCGGGGCGGCGGCACGCAGCCGGCGGGGGAGCCACTTGCCGGCGCCGTTCCAGGCCCGGTGGTGGTCGCAGAGCAGGTCGGCGGCGGTGCGCAGCAGTCCGTCGGCGAGGGCGGCCCGCTCCTCCGGGTCGGGGTTGTCGGCGAGGTCGTCCATCGCCTCGGTCAGGCTGTAGCGCAGTGCTTCGCGCTGTTCCTCGGTGAGCGGCGGGGGTCCGGCGGCGAGTTCGGTCTCGGCCGTCGCCCGGGCCTGGGTGGCGTGGCCCTCGGGGTCGTGCAGCACCACGCCCTCCGCGTACACCCGCTGCATCACCCCGCGCCGGTCCGCCCGGCTCGCGGCGAAGAGCTCCGGCAGGGCGTTCGGCGTGTGCACGAAGAGCTCGGCGACCCGACCCTCGAACCGGATGGTCTCGCGGTAGGTCCCCACCCGGGCCAGGATCGCCAGGTCCAGGTCGCTGCCGGCCGTCACCCGGCCGCTCGCGGCCGAGCCGCCGAGCACCGCCCCGAGGGCGTCGGGGAAGCGGGTGCTGACGAGGCGTCGGGCCTGGGCGGCGAGGTCTTGGCGCATGGCGTGAGGATGGCAGCAGGGGGCGCGGTTGGCCAGGGGGTTCGGGGAGAGCGCGGGGCTTTCGCCGTGGCTTCACACCGGACGCCCGGGCTTCACAGGCGGATCAGCGCCGTCAGCCCGGCCGGCCCCGGCGCGGTCGAGGGGTGGCTGACCAGGACCGCGTCGTAACCGTCGAGCGCGACGGCCAGCAGGCTGCCGCCCGATGCCGGGCGCAGCTGCTCGCCGCCGGGGAGCAGGGTGACCTCGGCACCCGGCTGACAGGTCATCAGATTGAGTGCGGTGACCGGGCCGCCGAGCAGCCGGGCGCTGGTCGGCAGATCACCGGGGAAGGCGAACGGCCGAAGCGGCGGGACGGTCACCGGTGCGTGGTCGCCGACGGTCAGTTCGAGACCGGGCCCGTCGACCACGGTGAGGATCCGGGCCAGCCCGGGGAAGACCGAGAACGGCCCGTCCGCCGCGACCTCCGCCAGGCTCACCCGCCACGCCCCGCCGGGATCGGCCGCGACCTCGCGGGTGCGGCCGCCGCCGTTGCGCCAGGGGGTGACGGTGCGGGCGGCGGCGGGGAGGTGATGGACGCTCATCCGGGCAGGCTACCCGTGGTGCCCCTGCCTGTGCTGCCTGTGCTGCCCGTGCTGCCTGTAGTGCCTGTAGTGCCTGTGGTGCCTGTGGTGCCTTAGCCGTGTCGTCGCCCGACCCGGTGCACCAGCGCCGCCAGTGCGGCGGCTCCCGCCGCGGCGGCGGAGACCGTGGTCAGCGCCAGCGGCAGGCTCGCCGCGTCGGCCAGGAAGCCGATCACCGGCGGGCCGATCAGCATGCCCGCGTACCCGAGCGTGGAGGCGGTGGCCACCCCGCGCGGCCCGCCGAGCTCGCCGGCCCGGGCGATCGCCAGCGGGAAGAGGTTGGCGAGCCCGAGCCCGACCAGCACGAAGCCCGCCAGCACCAGCCAGGGGGAGGGGGTGAGCGCGGCGACCAGCATGCCGGCGCCCGCCGTCAGACCGCCCGCCACCATCAGGCGGGCGGGGCCGAGCCGGATCGACAGCCAGGTGCCGGCCAGGCGTCCGGCGGTCATCGCGAAGGCGTAGGCGGCGTAGCCGAAGGCGGCCAGCGCCGCGCTCGCGTGCACGTCGTCGGTCAGGTGCAGGGTGGCCCAGTCGGCGAGCGAGCCTTCGCCGTACGAGCTGCACAGTGCGGTCAGTCCGACCAGCGGCACCAGCAGCTTGGCGGCGCGCGCCAGCGGCCGGCCGGCGCCGCGCTCGGCCGGCGTGTCGCGCGGCGGAGCGGTGCTGCTGCGCGGGGGAGCGGGGGAGTCGTGACTGGGGGAGTCGCCACGTAGCAGCACCACCCCCGCCCCGGCAGTGACCAGCACCCCCAGCACGCCGCTGCAGGCCAGTGCCCAACTGGCCGTCAGCTGCCCGGCCAGCAGCCCGCCGACCGCCGCGCCGAGCAGCCCGCCGAGGCTGTAGCCGGCGTGGAAGCTGGGCATCACGGGACGCCGCAGCTCGGCCACCAGCTCGACGGCGGTGCTGTTCATCGCGACGTTGGCGGCCCCGTACCCGGCGCCGAAGAGCAGCAGCACCGCGCCGAGCGTGGGCACCGAGTGGGCGTGCGGCGGCAGCACCACCGCGGCGCTCAGCACGGCGAGCGAGAGCACGGTGATCCGGCGGCTGCCGTGGCGCAGGCAGAGCCGGCCGACCAGCGGCATGGTCGCCACCGCGCCGGCCGAGACGCAGAGCAGCGCGAGCCCGAGCGCCGAGTGCGAGGCGTGCACCTGGGCCCGGATGTCGGGGATCCGGACCACCCAGGCGGCGAAGAGGAAGCCGTCGACGGCGAAGAAGGCGGTCAGCGCGAGCCGGGCGGCCGACCAGGCGGTGGCCGCCGTGGCGGACGGGTGAGGCATGGTGGAGCGTATTTTGTTTAGGGGCGGCACAAAGTGAGAATAGAGGAGTGCCGCACACTCCGACAACCCGTCGCGCGCCGGATCGAGGCCGCAGCCTGCTCGGGCCCGCCCTCGAGCTGGTCCACACCGGCCGCGCCCCGACCCGCTCCGCCCTCACCGCCGCCCTGGGAGTCACCCGGGCCACGGCCGGCGCCGTCGCGGGCGAACTGGCCGCGCTCGGCCTGGTGACGGTCGACCAGCACCCGATCGGCAGCAGCCGGGGCCGCCCCTCCCACCGGCTGGACCTGGCGCCCGACGGTCCGGTGGTGCTGGCCGCCCAACTGCACGCCGACGGCCTCACGGTGGCGCTGGCCGGCCTGGGCGGGTCGCTGGGCGAGCCGGTCCGGCACCCGCTGCCCGCCCGCACCGACCCGGCCTCGGTGATCGGAGCGATCGCCGCGGCCGGTGCCGAACTGATCCGCGCCGACCACCGCCGCTGCCTGGGCGCCGCACTCGCGCTGCCCAACCCGGTCCGCGAGCCGGAGGGCACCGCCCCCGCCGCGCTGACCTTCGGCTGGCCCGGCGACACCCCCGCCGCCGCGCTGTTCGCCGCCGCCATGGCCGCCCAGGACCTCGGCCCCCGGGCCCGCCGCCCGCTGCCCACCGCCGTCGCCAACGACGCCAACCTGGCCGCCCTCGCCGAACACCGCCACGGCGCCGGCCGCGACGCCCGCCACCTGCTCCTGGTCACCTCCGGCCACCGCGGCGTGGGCGGCGCCCTGGTGGTGGACGGCCGCCTGCACACCGGCAGCGCCGGCCTCGCCCTGGAGGTCGGCCACCTGACGGTGGATCCGCTGGGCCGCCCTTGCCCCTGCGGCAACCGAGGCTGCCTCAACGTCGAGACCGACCCGGCCGCGCTCCTCGCCGCCGCCGGGCGCCCGAGCGACCCCACGGGCCAACTGCTCGACCAGGCCCGCGAACTGACCCGGACCGCCGACCGGGACCCCGTCGCCCGGGCGGCAGTGCACCAGGTGGTCGACCGCCTCGCCCTGGGCCTCGCGGGCCTGGCCAACATCCTCAACCCCGACCGCATCGTCCTCGCCGGCCTCCACCGCGACCTCCTCGCCGCCGCCCCCGACCGCCTACCGGAGGCGGTGATCCGGCACAGCCTCTGGGGACGCTGCGACCAGGTCCCGATCGCCGCGTCCGCCCTGGCGCACGGGGGGTTGGTGGGGGCGGCGGAGCTGGCGTGGGGGCCGTACTTGGCGGACCCGCAGGGGGTGGCGGGGTAGCGAACTGGGGCTGACGGCCGCGGTCGGCTCGACGGCCGACGCCGGCGTCCCGACCTACCGGATCGCGGCGGCGGCGTCGACGGCTGCGTGGGTTGCAGCTATGGGCGCACGCTTGGAAAGCGTGTTGGGGGCAACCCCTCACGAGTTCGAATCTCGTATCCTCCGCCATGGCTGACCAGCCATAACGAAGGCCCCGACCGCCCAGCGGTCGGGGCCTTCGTCGTGCTCTGGTTGCAGTTTTGGTTGCAGTTGGTGTCAGCTGAGGCTCTTGGCTTCGATGAGTGCGGGCGGCCTCTACGTGCCCCACGACATCGACTCCCAGGTGCCAGTGCAGTGCTCTGCCTTAGATGCACCGCCGCGCGCGGCTGGCAACTCACGCGGTTAGCCACATGATCTTCAGCAGAAGAGCCAGAATTGGGGCATGCCGACTCAAGGTGATCTAGCTCAGCAGATCCACATGCTCTCCGACAAGGAAGCCATCCGGGCGCTAGTGGCAGTGGTGGAGGACCGCGGACTACTCCCCGCCGCTGAGCAGCTTCCACAAGGCACTGAGTTGCGGAACGCCGTGGATGCAGGGGACTTGAAGGCGTATCGAGAGCCAGGCGAGGCAGCTAGCGAAGGAGAGCTGGCACGCGCTGCACTGGAATGTGTTGCAGCCCTGCACGAGGACCTGGCGAGCACGGTCGGTGAAGCCGTCGAGTACGCACAGTCGCCGACGGACCGGTTCGACCCAGTCACGCTCCCAGTAGCCGTGCTGGTCATCACACTGCTCCAGACCGAGGTCATCGTGAAGCGCGATCCGCGCGGCAAGTGGAGCCTGACCATCCATAAGCGGGCAGCCCGGGACTCTGCTGTCGGCAAGCTGTTGACAGCACTTCTATCGCGGATCACCGGCGGCCAGTAGCCCGCCCATCACGGCTGGGATTCCGTGTGATGGTTTCGACAAGGGTGCCCTACACATGGCGCTGCGAGGAATGCGGCCAGGAGTGCCAGGCCCCGGTCTGGCGCATCCTCGACGCCCGTGAGCGCAATGACGTCCTGTCAGCCCCAAGTCCAGGTGTGTCTTGGGTGGACTGCCCCTTCTGTGGGAGCAGAGCGCACATTGATGCGCCGCTGCTCCTCCTCCGCCCAGGCGTGACAGCTCCGCTACTTCTCGCGTTGTCCGGTGCAGAGATCGAGTGCGATTCACCGGAGTCCGCTGCACCGCTACTTGCGGAGGCGCAGCGGGTCGGAGCTTTCGAAGACAGCCCGTTTGGCGGCAGCAGAGTCATTCTGCTACCTCGCCGGCTGCTTCCGATCGTCCTGGCGCGCGACCTTGATCGGGATCTTGAGAGCCCAAGGGCCGCGTGCCAACACCTAAGCTCCGAGGAGCCCCCAACCGCCACCAACTATGGCGTCTTCCTCGAACTGCTTGCGAACGACCGGGGCGACGCGCTGGTACGGGAGCTGCTCAGCGCGGTGCTCAAGAGTCTTCCAAAGGAGCTTGCGGAGCTGGTCAGTACGCACTCAGAGCTAACTGACAGTACCCAGGTCCGTGATGCGGGACGCGCGGAGTTGCATGCACTGGCTGGCACCACGCTCGAACCGCTTCTGCGCGTGCGCCAGCAACTCTTGGACGACTTGTGCGACAACCAAGCGCCCCGAAGCATCGCATTCCAGCGCTACTTCGAATCCCTGAACCGCCTTGGTAGCGATCTACGGGGCCACCTGTTCGAGTTGCATCGCAGAGCGCGGGACGCCCACGGCCCGGAAGGCATCTCGCTCGTCCGCGAGGCTCTGACACTCGCCGCACAACTCGGCGAGGAGGACGTGGAAACCGAGCTTGCTATCCAGCTTGGCGTACACCTGCTGAACGCAGTTCGCTCTGGTCTCGACGCCGATCTGGCCGAGGCGCTCCGCCTTCTCAATCACGCGCTCGGCCTCCTGCCCGAGGGCAGTCAGCAGTGGTTGGAGGTGGCCAACAATCTCGCTGGCGCACACTATCTCCGCACCGACGGGGATCGACTGGAGGTCTGGGAGGCCGCCCGCGAACTGATGGCGCGCGCCATCATGGCGCTGGACCGCTCTGCATGCCCGGAGATTTGGGCACAGCTACAGACCAATTACGGGCTGCTTCTGTCGGAGCAGCCGGGTGGCGGGCCTGCGGCTATCAGCCTGGGCATCGACCACATCAGGGCCGGTCTGGAGGAGCGGTCACCTGAACGCAACACAGTCGATTGGGCCTACTCCATGCTCAACCTCGGCTTGCTGCTACGCCGCCGCGCTGAGCCGGAGGACCTGCAACAGACGGAGCGGCACTATCGGGACGCTCTGCAGCAGCTCAGCTCCGACGATGATCCTCTGTTGTGGTCGCAACTACAGTGCAATCTGGCTGACCTTCTGCTGTCCCGCGATCCTGCGGACGCTGCCGGCGCCAGAGAAGCAGCGACCGCGGCCCTTGAGCTGACCACAACACGCCCCGGCCTCCTCAACGCCAGCCGCGTTATGTGGCTGCTGGCCCGGGCGAGCGACCGCCTCGACGTCTCGCACCACGCTGAGGGCATCCGGCTTCGCCGAGAGGCGCTGGCAGCTGCACCACCACTGGTATCGCCAGCCCTGCACCTTGGCATCGCAGGAGAACTCCTTGACGCCTGTGCCTCAGCGGAACGCTGGACTGAGGCAGCCGATGTCGCCTCCGACATGCTCACTGCCTTGGACGCTGTCTACGATGCCCAGGTCACCGTCGCGGGCCGGCGCAGCGTGCTCGCCAGGTGGCCCCGGCTCGCGCGATGGGCTGCCTTCTTGCTGGCCCGCGCCGGGCGCCCGGAACGCGCGGTCGAGGCAATCGAGTGCGGACTGGCCCGCCAACTCTCCGTCCTGGTCGGACGTGGATCGGCAGAGCTGAAGGCGCTCGAGCAAATCGATCCCGGCATTGCCCGCCGCTACCGACTGGCGCAAACCCAATACCGGACCTCGGTCGCAGAGCCGTCCGCAGCGACCCCCGGTGGTCTCGCCCCTGGAGCGATCGAGCAGGCAACTGCCGAGCGCGGGCTGCGCACAGTAATCGACGAGATCCGGGCGATTCCGGGCTTCGAGCGCTTCTTGCGCACAACCGAACTGCTGGACATCGTCCGGGCCGCCGGTGGGATTCCGCTCGCCTACTTGGTGAATGCCCCCTGGGGCAGCTACGTCCTCACCCTGCCCCGCTCACCAGCCGATCAAATGCCGGATGTGCCACCAACCGTTCGGGCCATTCCTGTCCCTGAGGTCAGCAGTGTGACCATCACCCGCTTCTTGTTGGTCGACTGGCTCGCCCCAGAAGCTAACGCCGCTGGGGGACTTCTCCTGGCACAGGCGGCCTCAAGCCTCCGGCGCCGAACTCAGATCATGTCGGCCTTGGGCCACCTCGATCTCCTCGAACCGCTCGTACGGCCGATCGCAGAGCTCCTGCTGGACGACCCACTGCATGAGGCCGTCGTCATCCCGACCGGTCTGTTGGGCTTGGTCCCCCTCCACGCTGTGCCGCTCGGGGCTGAATCGGATGAAGTGCTCGACGACATCGGCACCTTGTCATTCTCGCCATCGGCGGTGGTCTATGCAGCCTCCAAAACCAGAGCTGCGCAACTGCCGAAGGAAGCACCATGCTTGGTGGCAGTCGCCGACCCTGACGGCTCACTCCCTGGGAGTCGAAGCGAGGTCGCCGAAATCCTCACGATGTTCCAGCCGTTCGGGGAAGCCCGCTATGCAGTCGGGAGCGAGGCCACAGTGAGTTGGATGCTCGACCGCCTCACCAAGGCTTCCTACCTGCACCTGGGCTGCCACGGGAGCGCCGGCCTCGGAAGTCAGGGCGGCTCTCTACTGCTTGCCGACGGCCGCCTGGACATCGAGATCTTGACTCGCCAACAACTACCCTCCTGCAGGCTAACAGTGGCTAGCGCGTGTCAGTCGGGCCACTATGCGATTGACGAGACACCCGACGAGTTTCTCGGACTCCCGGCAGGCTTCCTCCAGGCAGGGGCGGCCTGTGCAGTTACCAGCCTGTGGCAGGTAGACGATCTGGCGACAGCCGTGCTGATGACCCGCTTCTACGAACTGCTCTTCCCCGCTCGCAGCGTAGACACGCTCCCACCGGTAGCCGCGCTGCGAGGCTCCCGCGCCTGGCTCCGCCGACTCACCTGGGACGATCTTGCGCAGTACGCCGCCTCTCACCCTCATCTGTCAGCTCTGATCCAGCAGCACGTGTCTCGCACGACGATGAGCGATGGGCAGGAGGCGCGCCCCTTCGCCTCACCGTTCCATTGGGCCGCCTTCTCCGCATGGGGAGTATGAATAATCGACGGCGCTCAGCCTCGGACCGCTCCTCTGAGCCCGAGGCTGAAGCTCTTCAATAAGCGTGGCCGCAGCTCCTACCAATCGCTGGTATCGCCGTACTTTCCGGGATTCATGGCCCGATCCGCCGCCTGAGCCTGGGCTTGAACGTACGCTTCGGCAACCGCATCCCTGTTCGTGCCGCGCACTTGGGCTTCCACCAACTGCCCGCTTCCCGGACGTCGAGTGGTACGCCACGCGACAGGCCGGTCGGTGTAGAGGTCCGTTTCGAAGTCCCAAGCGGTGACGGCCCACTGCTCTGGCATCGCCAGATCGAGGCGCTCGCCACCGGGCCGGAACACCGCGAAGGCGTGGAAGGCCACGCGTCGGTGCGGGAGCCGGTCACGTGCCGATTGCGAGTCGACGGGGCTCTCGGTCTCCCATTGCGCCCGATCCCACTCCTCCACCTCGGCCACACGGCCTGGCTGCTCGGAGCCCCACTGCTCGGCCACAGCTTGGGCGTGAGCGCGGCACAGGAACGGAATGCGGTGGTCGTCCAAGTGTGCGATGAACAGCCCCAGTTGGTTCGGGGTGGGCTCGTCGGCCGTTTCGATGGCGACGGGCTTCGCCTCCACATCAGTTGGCACTGTGGGAGGGCCGGAGCCAGCGGCACCATCCTCGTCCACCCTCGGCTGGGCAGGCCAGAGCAGGTCGCCGATCTTCTCGGCGGTCTGCTGCAGGACCGGGTTGGTGAGGTGCTGGTAGCGCCGCCGCATCCGGGCGGACTTGCCGGGCTCCCAGCCCATGATGGCGTCGACCACCGCGTCGGAGACGCCGAGGATCAACAGCACGGTGGCCGCCGTATGGCGGGCGTCGTGGAGACGCCCGTCGCGGATCCCCGCCGCCCGCAGCAGGTCCTTCCACCGGTGGTAGTCGGTGTTCGGATTGAGCGGCTCACCGGTCGGCGAGGTGAACACGTAGTCCTTCTCCACCCAGAGGTCCCGGGCGAGGACGCGCTCGCGGTCCTGCTGCCGCTTGTGCTGGAGCAGGAGCCTCATCAGCTCGTCGGGAACGCCGATCGGACGCTTGCCGGCGCGCGTCTTGGTGCCCTTCGTCTCCCGACGGATGTTGATCTTCTTCGGGCAGTAGCCGGGCTTGCGCCCGCAGCGGTCGCCGCAGCCGTGCTGGTAGCGGGGCCGCAGTCGGCCGCGCCGGACCCGGATCACGTTGGCCACGAAGTCGACGTCGGACCACTGGAGGCCGAGGACCTCGCCCTGCCGCAGGCCGAGCGCCAGGGCGATGACCCAGCGGGCGGTGTTGCGGTGCTTGGCGGCCTCGGCGAACAGTCGCTGTACCTCCTCGACCGAGTACGGCTCGACCTCCTCCTCGTCCGGGGTCGGGGCCTTCGCGACTGTCGCCGGGTTGTCGGTGAGGTGGCGCCGCCGCACGGCCTCGTTCAGGGCGGCGCGCATGGTGCGATGGACCTGGTTCGCGGTGCCGGCCGCACTGCCGTTGTCCTGCATCTTCTTGTAGGAGAGTTCCAGGTTCTCCGGCTCCAGCTTCTGCAGCTGGTGGGCACCGAGGCCGGGTATGAGGTGGTGGTACACGGCGACGCGGTAGCCGTCGATCGTGTTCTCGCCCACGTGCAGGGCGGCGATGTTCTCGACCCAGTGGGTGAGCCAGGACTGGACCGTCCACCGCTGGCCTGCCTTCGGCACCCGGCCGGAGTCGCGCTTCTTCTCCAGCTCGCGGACCGCCTTGGTGATCTCGGGTCGGGTCTTGCGAGTGACGTGCCGGCGGTCGGGGCGGCCGTCGTCCTTGACCCCAACAGTGACGTAGCCGTGCCAACGACCGTCCTTGTCCTGGGAGATCGACGAAGCACCGTTGGGCTGACGAGAGTTTGCCATGTCCGCCCCCTCAGGCCGCAGCGACGAGGTCGCCAGCACCGGAGCGCTGGGACAGGAAGTCGCTGACGGCCTCGGCAGGGATGCGGCGGAGAGCGCCAATCTTCACGGAACGGATCTCGCCGGACGCCACGAACTCGTACATCTTCGTGCGGCCGATGCCGATCCGGCGGGCTGCCTCCGCGACAGTGAGGCCGACGAGGGTGGGGTCGCCCTGGACATCGGTCCGCTCGGCGAGCAGTGCCCGGAGGTCCTCCTCCGGGATATCCAGCAGACGGGCGATCTGGGCAAGGGGCAGGCTGATCTGAGGCAAGGGGACTCCTCGCCGCTGGTACGGGGCTGGCACCCCTGGCGGCGTGATCGTGTGATGGGTGGTCATATACGCGTGGCAGAAGTCACCCTGGCGCGCTAACACCAGGAGCGAGAAGCGACGGGTCTGGCGGTCCGTCGCGTGTACCGCGTGGTTGAACGAGGCCGGTTCCGGCGGCGGTCGTCCGCCGAACGGGCTGTGAGACTATCTCTCGCCCATGCGCTTCAGGGGGCGGGTCTTCATCAGCGCCTCGAGTTCCTCCGAGGTGGCCGGCCTGGCTCCGGGGGCGTCGGGTGCCTGGGAGACATGGGCCCAGCCCTCGTCGGTCTCCACGAGGTCGAGGTGGGTGAGCGGGGGCGGAAGCGACGGTGTCCGGATGCCCTTCTCCCGCATCTGGGCTCTGAACTCCTGGAGACCCAGCGTCTGATCGCCGATGATGTCGTCAAACCGGGCGACCAGATCGAGATTGAACTCGCGCGTGGCCTGATCGCGCGTCAAAGCGGCACCACGGCGGTGCTCGTCCGTGCGGCTGATGGACTTAAGCAAGGCGTAGACCATCTGGCTGTGCTTTCGCACCTCCTCGAAGCGCTCCTCGACCGTGTCGTCCGGCGGCTCGTAGTCAAGCGGAAGCTCACCGGTGACCCACATGAGCGCGTCGTCAGTGGAGTAGACCTGGTCTGGGAGGACCTCGATCTCACTCTCCTCGCCTACCGGGACGAGCAACGCGACAGGGGGAACGTCGAGCACCTTGGCGAGGACTAGGAGCTCGGCGACGTCCACGCTGGAACGCCGACCGTTCTCCAGGTTGGCGATGACGCTCCGGGCGATCGGGTAGCCCAGCTTCGCGCAGGCGTCGGCGACGTCCTGCGCACTCATCCCGCGCTCTTCGCGGAAGCGCCGGACCGCCTCGGCGACACGGCCTGTCACAGCCGCCTGCCAGTCCTTGGGGGTCGTCATGGCCTCAAGATACCCCGAACTCACAGACTTAAGCAACAAAAAGCACGGCACTTGTGTATCTGCATCACAAGCACTGGCTTGACGAAGCGCAGACCATGTGTGCACACTCTGCGAACACTAGCGAACACGGGCCAACACGCCCGCCCCGCGGCTCCTGAAACGGGAGCGGCCCCCGGTGTTAGCGCACCGAGGGCCGTGAAGGCTCCCTGAAATGACCACCCATCAAGACGATCAACCGCCGTGCGGCCTGCCAGGGCCTGATGCACAGCGGGAGGGAATCCATGTCCCAGCCTACGGGTCCGGCGCAAGGACCGTCGAGTCTGAACGCGGAGGGCCCCGCACCGGGCGGCTCCGCGCAGATCTTCATCGACGCGACCGGCGAACCACTGAACGACATCGGCGCCGAGCAGGTCGTCCTCGGCTCCTGCATGCTCAACCCGGCGGCGGCCGACGCCGTGCGGGCCGTGCTTGAACCGGGCGACTTCTTCCGGCCAGCTCACGAGGCCGTCTGGCGGGCGATCCTCGCCCAGCAGGCCAGGGACGCGCCAAGCGACACCATCGGCCTGACCGACTACCTGCGAAACAGCGGTGAACTCGGCCGCGTCGGCGGTGCGCACTACCTGCACACGCTGGTCAGCGCTGCTCTCCCGGCGACCGGCAACGCCGAGTACTACGCAGGCATCGTCCTTCGTTTGAAGGAACTGCGTACCCTGCAGGCGAGCGGGATCCGCACCGCAGTGGCCGCCTGCACCCCCGGCGCCGACCCGGATGACATCCGCACCGCGGTCGAGGCAGAACTCCGCGCCGCGCACGAGCGCAAGCTCGCCTCCGGCACCAGCGCCTTCTCGCGCTACAGCGTCGACGGCTGGGACTTCGTCACCACCACGGGCGCGGAGAAGGAGCCCCTGTGGGGCACCCGCGAGAAGACGGCATGGGCGGACGGCGAGAGCCTGATGATCGTCGGCCCCCCGGGCGTCGGCAAGACCACCATCGCCCACCAGGTGATCCTCGCCCGCATCGGCCTCGGGACCCAAGCGCTCGGCATGCCCGTCGCCGAGGGCGAGCGCGTGCTCTACCTGGCGATGGACCGGCCCAAGCAGATCGCCCGCACGATGGCCCGCTTGATCAGGCCAGAGCACGAGAAGCAGCTCCGCGAGCGCCTCGTCGTCTGGCAGGGGCCTCTGGCAGCCAGCCTCGACAAGAGGCCCGACCTCCTCGCCGAGCTGGCAGCCTTCCACCGCGCCGACACCATCGTCATCGACAGCCTCAAGGACGCCGTCAGCACGCTGGTCGACGACGCCCTCGCCGTCGCCTTCCACAACGCCCGCAGCCGGGCCCTGCGCGAAGGCGTCCAGATCATGGAGCTGCACCACCAGCGCAAGGCCACCGCCGACGCCCCGCGCGGCCAGCGTCCCACCCTCGACCGCGTGTACGGCTCGACCTGGCTGACCTCCGGGGCGGGCAGCGTCATCTTCCTCGCTGGTGAGGCCGGCGACCCGGCCGTCACCCTCCACCACCTCAAGACCGTCACGGGCGAAATCGGACCGCTGACCGTCATCCATGACCACCACGCGGGCACCAGCACCGTCGAGGAGACCATCGACATCTCCGAGCTTCTCCGTGCCTCCAGCGACGGCCTGACCGCCAAGCGGCTGGCAGTTGCCATGACGGGAGACAACAAGCCGGAGGCCGGCCCCGTGCAGAAGGCCCGGCGACGGCTGGAGGACCTCGTCAAGGCGGGACTGGCTGTCAAGGTCGACGGCGCCGCCGGAGGCAAGGGCGGCGGGAAGGAAACCCGCTACCTGCCCTCCGCGCGACACATCGAACCCAGCGCACCACCGGTCACGGCCGAGCGGCCAGTCATCCCTCTCACACCCCCACCGGCTCCGCCGCAGCTCGAGGCCGCACCAGCAGCAGACCCCGCGCAGGCTGCCCGCGTCACCGCCGCGATCAGCCGCGTCGGCGCCCAACGGACCACAGCAGCAGGGACGAACTCGCCGAAGACGGAGCGTTCACGCGACCGTTCACGCACCCCTGACGCTGTCGCCGTCCCTCAAACCGTTCTCGCACCTCACGCCCCACAGCAAAACCGCAGGTAGAGCGTTCACGCGACCGTTTACGCCGTTCACGCGGCCAAGCGTTTACGCGCGAGCCCCCCTTTAAAAGGGGGCTCGCGTAAACGCCCCCACGCAGACGCTGCATCAACGGACCTCGCCGCCGCACTGGCCAACGGGCTCACCAGCCCAGATCCCCGCCGCAACCGGCCATAGCCCGGCACCGTGAGCAACCCGGTGCCCCTCCAAGCCGCCTTTCAGGGAGAACCGAAACCCATGGCCACCGCCACCAGCACCAGCCCACACCTCAGCCGCGTGAACCGCTGGGACTACGCCGCGATCGGCCTGCTCGCTCTCACCGGCTTCGCCCTCTCCTACGACGCCCTGCGCCAGACCGCCCAGGCGATCCACGTCCGAGGCGCCCTCACCTACGTGTACCCGCTGATCATCGATGGGTTCATCGCCTACAGCGTCCGCGCCCTGCTCATCCTGCGCACCGCGCCGCTGGCCGCCCGCGCCTACGTGTGGGCGTTGTTCCTGTCCTCCACCACCGCCAGTGTCTGGGCCAACACCCTGCACGCCGTCCGCCTCAACCAGCAGGCCCTCGACACGATCGACCGCCTCCACCTCGGCGACACCGCCGTCGGCATCCTGTCCATGATCGCCCCGCTCGCCCTTGCCGGAGCCGTCCACCTCGGCATCATCACCAGTCGCCACAACACCCCCGACATGGCCACGGTCACCGGCACCGATATCGACCCGCACGAAATACCCGCTGCTGACAGCGGACAGCACCACGGACCGACCGAAGCCGGCAGCACCGCCAGCAGCAGCCGTTCGCTCACTGAAGCGGACGCGGACAACCAGCTCGCCGAGCGCCCGGAAGGCCCCAGCGCTCTGACCGCCGACCGCGAGGAACCTGCTGACCACAGCCCAACCGGAAGGGGTTCCGGCGAGGCAGGTGAGGGCAGGCCCGTTGGCCGACCGCCAGCCGCCACGATGGACGAACTGCTGACCATCGGCCGCCAGGCGTGGACCGAAGCCGGTCGCCTCAGCCGCAGCGTGGTCGCCGACGCCATCCGCGCCAGGAGCCTGTCCGTATCCAGCGACCGCCTCACCGCCGTCATGGACGCACTCCGCGCCGAGCAGGACACCACTCACCAGGCCGACGGACAACTCGCACTCAGCTGAGCCCAGCAGCCGCGCATCACCTACGGCTCAATACCCCCGCTTCTCCGGCTCGGCCAAAACGCCAGCCGTCCAGACAATCCGGCAAGACCCAACTCCGTTGCCCCGCAACCCGGTCAAGACCCTGGCCGATTCCCCGCGCCCGACCTCGTAGGAGAGAATGCTCGTGAGCAAGCACCACCCCGTCGACCCCGGCGCTCCGGACGAGGCACGCACCGGCATGTTCGCGCGGGCATGGCAGGCGTTCACCAGGCCCGACCAGCAGCAGAACAACGACGGAGCAAGCTGGGACAAAGTCCACATCGCCGTTGGCGACGCGGACTTTGCGCTTGACCCCGCCCCAGGGGTGGCGGGGCGGGACCGGCACCAGGGGGCACCGGGCCAGGAGGTCGTGCCCGAGGGCGGCCACGACCAGGAGGAGCCACCCGACAGCGCCCACAGCGCCGTTGTCGTCCTGCGCGCAGAGCCGACCGTCACGCCCGCCGAGTTCGTCCACCACGGCGTCGCCGCCCTCGACGTGCCCACACTGCCCACCACCGCGAGCCGACCGCTGAGCGAGATCCTCTACCGTCCTCGCAGCGGCACCACGCGCGACCTCCAACTCACGTGTTCGGCAGAGGAAGCCGAGCGGGAGTTCATCGACACGGCTGCCAAGGCCGCCAAGCGCTCCCGCTCTGCCTACCTCATGGACTGCTCCCTGACCTTCGCCCACGCCTATGTCGCCGCTGAGCGCCCCAGCACCATCCCACCTCTGCCGTCCCCGCAGGCGACCAGCGAACTGCTCCAGCTGACCGGCAGGTTCCTGCGCGAGATGAACCGCGTCGGGGTGAACCTCAACCAGATAGCTCGCCAGGTGAACATGGGCGAGCTGCCCGACCGCATCGAGGCAGCCCTCGACGAGGTCGACGCGTGCGCCCGCGCCGCCCGCCACGCTTTCGAACACGTCATCTCGGGGGCCCGCCATGGTGCCTGACGTCTCCACCGGCTCCCGTACCCGCGGATTGCTCTCCTACCTCTACGGCCCCGGACGGCGCGACGAACACCACGACCCGCACATCGTCGCCGCCTTCGCCATGCCCGGTATCCCTGACCCCGGCCGCGTCCCCCTCGACCAACACCACGCCCTACTCACCGAACTGGCCGACTACCTCGACCAGCCCGTGCGCGTCCGCGAACAGCGCGTCGGCAAGAAGGTGCCGCAGCACGTGTGGCACTGTCCCGTACGCACCGCACCCGGCGACCGTTACCTCACCGACGAGGAGTGGGCCGAAGTCGCCCGCCGTATCGTCCACGCCGCCGGCATCGCACCCGACGGCGACGATGCCGCCTGCCGGTGGATCGCCGTCCGCCACGCCGACGACCACATCCACATCGTCGCCACCACCGTCCGCGAGGACCTGCGTCGCCCCCGCAACCACCGGGACGGCGAGCGAGCGCAGAAGGAGTGCCGCGCGATCGAGGAGGAACTCGGCCTGCGCCGGCTCAACTCCGGTGACGGCACCGCAGCCCCGATGCCCACCAGCGCCGAGCAGGCCAAGGCCCAGCGCGCCGGCCACGCCCTCACCTCGAAGGAGTGGCTGCACGGTCAGGCCCAGGCCGCCGCGGCCGCCGCCCGGGACGAGACCGAGTACTTCGCCGTCCTCACCGCCCTCGGAATCAAGGTCCGCCACCGGCTGGGCCCGCAGACCGGCGACGTCATCGGCTACAGCCTCGCTGCCCCCGGCGACACCAATGCCCACGGCGAGCCCGTCTACTTCGGCGGCTCCAAGCTCTCCCCCGACCTGTCCGTCAACCGCCTGCGCGAACGCCTCGCCGCCCAACAACCCACCGAGCAGCCCGCCGCCCGCACCAGGCCCAACCCATGGCAGCAGGCCGACACCGTCCTGCAGAGCCTGCACGCCAACCTCGACCAACAGGACGAAGCCGGCGGGCAGGACCAAGACGCCGTCGTCCAGGCCCAGGCCGCCGCGTTCGGCGAACTCCTCCACAACGCCGCCAGCGCTGCACCCGCCGAGGCACGTGCCGAACTGCGAGCCGCCGCAACAGCGTTCAACCGCACCAATCGCTCCGTCGTCCGCGCCGAACACCAGCAGGCCGCAGCCCTGCGCTCGGCCGCCAAGGACATCCTCTACACCGCCAGCTCCGGCAAGGATGGGGCCTCGGCCGCAGCCCTGCTGTCCACCGCGCTGTTCGTCCTCGTCGCGATCGCCCGCTGGCACGACACACGTGGCCACCAGCAGCAGGCCGCCGCCGCACAACAGAGCCTCACCCACCTGCGCGCTGCCTACCGGCACACCGCCGAACCCGTCCTCGCCGACCTCACCAAACGCACCCCCAGCCCACAGGCCACCGACCGCTTCGTCGCCGACGTCCGGGCCGCCGTCCCCGACCATGCCGAACGGATCCTCGCCGACCCCGCCTGGCCGGCCCTCGCCACCACCCTCGCCATGACCGAGAGCGCCGGTCGCCGACCCCGCCACGTCCTCGCCGAAGCCACCTCCCAACGGGAACTCGACACGGCCGACCGCCCCGCCGAAGTCCTCAACTGGCGCCTCACCGCACTGCCTGACCGACGCCAACAAGCTGCCCTCGCTCGCACGGCCACATCGGCCGTCAGGCCCACCACCAGCCCCGCTCAGCCCGCACCACGCCAGGCGGACCCGACCCGCGAGAGCCGCCGAACACGCAGGTAGCAGCTCACCGAGGTCGCAACTACGGTGGCCCCGCCTCCGACCATCGGAGGTGGGGCCACCGCTCGTCGCACAGGCTGCCGTACCCGCCGCAATTCAGAGCCGGGGCTGGACTGTCGACCAGGCGCCGACTGCTACCGGCTCAGGCCGGAGGACAACACCGGTCTCCTCCCTGACGCGCTCGCCGAGCGCAGTGAGCGCGTCGCGGAAGCCTGCAGCGGTGGCTTCGCCGTGGACGGTGAGGGTGAGCGTCCGACGATCTGAGCAGCGCACACCCTCAGCGACTTGGTGGCCGGGCAGGCAGCCCACGTGTTCCAGCAGCCAGCCCGCGCTGGCCCTGAGTTGTCCGTCGCTGTCGGTGTGGACCGGGCACCCGACTGCCGACCAGCAGACGGCCTGGGAGGCGCTGACTGGCGGGTTGAGGAACACGGAGCCGACCTGGCGGGCATCGGGGCAGTGGCGGTCGAGGAGAAGTCCGCGGCGGTGCCGGTTGGCGAGGACCGCGGCGGCCACCTCCGCCACCGGGGGCCGGGCACCGACCCGGACGCCGAGCTCGTCCGCGAGCGGCTGGTAGACGACTGGGGCGGCTTGAGCGTGGGTGAGGTGGAACGTGGCGGTCAGGACGGTCCACCGCCCAGGTTCCGCCTTGAAGCGGCTGTCGCGGTAGCGAAGGCGGCAGGCTTCGGCAGGCAGGGTCCGCAGGCGGCCCATCTCCCAGTCCCAGGCGGTGACGTGGTCGAGGGTGTCGGAGACCTGCTGGCCGTAGGCCCCGGCGTTCTGGACGGGGGCGGCGCCGGTGGCGCCGGGTATCCCGGCCAGGCATTCGATCCCGGCCAGGTGCTCGGCGGCGGCCCAGGCGACGAGGTCAGTGAGCGGGTGGCCGCCTTGGACGGTGACGGCCACCGTTTCCTGGTCGACCCGCGTGGCCGTGATGCCCCGGGTGTTCATCACGAGGACGGTCCCGGGGTGCCCGGCGTCGGCGGCGATGACATTGCTGCCGTGGCCGAGCACCACCACGGGTGCGGCCTCGTCCCGCTGCCCGACCGCCCTGACGGCTTCGGGCCAGGCGACGGGGTCGGAGATCGTCAGCAGGCGCTCGACTGGGCCGCCGAGCCGAAGGGTGGTCAGAGATGCGAGGGTGGGCTGGGCCACGGCGGGACCTCCTAAGGTTCGTCGGTGATGGCCTTCAGGGCGACGGCTCGCAGCGGGGCGAGGCGGGTGCGGTTGTCCTGGTGGTGGTAGACCGCGTTGGTGCAGATGGCCAGGTAGCGGCCGGTCGCCGGGGACAGGTAGAGGCTGGTGCCGGTGAAGCCGTGGTGGTAGGCGACTCGGCCGCCGTCGGCCAGGATCCAGGCCAGGCCCCGGTCCAGGCCGGGTTCGATCGCGATCTGAGGAACCACGCTCTGGGCCAGCCAGTGGCCGAGCGGCGACCCCTCGCGGTGCTCTCGCAGGAGGGCGCCCGCGTAGGCGGCGAGGTCGGCCGGGGTGGAGAACACCCCGGCGTGGCCTGCGACGCCGCCGAGCAGGGCGGCGTTGTCGTCGTGGGGCAGGCCCCACAGGCGCGGTGCTCCGGGGAAGCGCTGCTCGGTCGGCGCGACGTGGGGTGCGCAGGCGAGTGGTCCGTAGGTGGTGCTGGTCATGCCGAGGCTCTGCCAAAGCTCGGCAGCGAGTTCATCCAGGCGCCTGCCCGTGGCCTCGGCCAGCAGGAGGCCGGCGAGGATGAAGCCGCGATTGATGTACCGGTGTCCGGCGCCGGGCTCGGCGATCAGATCCTCGCCGCAGATCAGCTCGGCGAGGTCGGTGCCGGTGTTCCGGTACTGGTCGAGGCGGGTGTCGGCCCGCAGGCCGGAAGTGTGGGCGAGGATCTGCCGCAGCGTCACCCGACCGCCCGGGGCATCCTCGGGCAGGCGGGTTAGCACTGCACGGACCGGGGCGTCCAAGTCGAGCCCGTCGAGTCGACCGATCAGCGCCCAAGTGGCCAGCACCTTGGTCAGCGACGCCACGTCGTACACGGTGTCGGGGCCAGGCCGGGCGTCGCCGCACTCGGGGGCGACGATGCCGGAGGTCAGGTAGCCGGGCTCGTCGTCATAGGTGCCGTGAGCGACGACGCCGCCGGGCACAATGCCGTCGGCAGTCATCAGGTCCAGGCAGTCCTGGAGTTCGGCGAGCGCGTTCGGGTTCCACGGCGAGGTGGTCACGGCTTCTCCTGGTCGATCGTCAGCTTGGCACCCAGGGCGGCCAACTTCGGCAGCAGGCTGCCGTATCCGCGCCGCAGGTGGTACATGCCTCGGATCGTAGAGGTGCCTTCGGCCGCCAGAGCGGCGATCAGCATCGCGGTCACCGCCCGGATGTCCTCGCCCGCCACGTCAGCAGCGATCAGCGGAGACTGCCCTCGGACGGTAATCACCGCCCGGTCGGTGTTGACGGTGGCGCCGAACGCCCGCAGCGGGCCGACGTGGGTGTCGCGCTCGGTGTAGATGCGTTCCTCGATCCGGGAGGTGCCGTCGGCCTGGGTGAGGAAGGCGGTGAACTGGGGCTGTACGTCGGTCGGGAAGCCGGGGTGAGGGCCGGTGGCGATCTGCACCGCGCGGGGTTTGGTCGGGCACCGGACCAGCGTCCCGCCGTTCACCGGGGTCAGTTCGATCCCGGCGTCGGCGAAGGCGGCCAGCAGACCGAGGGGAAACTCGCTGGGCGGGAAGTCGGTGAGGTGCACTGAGCCGCCGGTGATCGTGGCGGCGAGCGCGAGGGTGGCGGCCTCCAGCCGGTCAGCGGGCACCTGGAACGTGCCGCCGGTGATGCGGTCGGTGCCGGTGACATGCAGGGCGGTGGTGCCCTCCCAGGTGATGCCGACCCCGCCGGCCGCGAGGACGGAGGCGGTCACCAGCACCTCGGGCTCGACGCTCGGGTTGAGGATGGTGGAGGCGCCCCGGATCCGAGCGGCCAGCAGCATCCCGGTGACCGTCGCCCCGAGGCTCGGACCCCATTGCCGGGTCGCGGCGTCGGTGGTGAACGGCGCCTGGTCCCAGCTGTTGATGCGGGCCTTGACCCGGTCATCGGTGACCTCCAGGCTCGCCCCAGCGGCCTCCATCGCCGCAAGGTGCCGGTCGATGTGGCGGCGGCAGAAGGCGTCGCCGCCCGGGGTGGGGAAGGTGACCTGGCCAGCTCGAGCCAGCAGGGCGGCGGCCATCACCGCGGTGGTGCGGATCCGGCGGCCGCGGATGTCGGGGATGACGGGGTACCAGGCAGCGGCCGGGGTGGTCTCGAACCGGTCGCCGATGACCTTGGTCGGAGTGCCGGTGTGGTTGAGGATCTCCGAGCAGACCGCGGTGTCCAGGATCTCGGGGGATCCAGTGAGCGTCAGCGGCTCGTCGGCCAGGATCACCGCCGCGTACAGGTGCAGGGCGATGTTCTTGCTGCCCTGCACCGTCGCGGTGCCGCTGAGCGGGGTGCCGCCGGTGATGCGCACGGACCGCTCGTCGGCGGTCGGCAGGTGGGTCTGGTTCACGGGCTACCTTCCCTGGCTTCCGGCGGGGAAAAAGCCGCCGACTTGGGTCTTGGGGTAGAGCACGGTGTGGGCGCCGATCAGGGTGGCGGGCTGAAGCACGGTGCCGGCCGGGACGATCACGCCGTCGCCGATCACGGCGCCGAACTTGGTCTGGCCGGTGCCGATGCGGTGGCCGTCGAGATGGGCGCTGACTTCCTCGGTGGCCGGTTCGGTGACCGGGCCACTCGTGCACCGCAGGCCGGTGGTGGAGACGAACGCCCCGATGTTGACGCCCAGGCCCAGGACGGAGTCACCGACGAAGCTGGTGTGCTTCATGAACGCTCCGCCGACCAGCAGGGAGCGGGTGACCTCAGCCCCGAAGCCGATCCGGCAGTCGGGCCCGATGACGCAGTTGTCGCGCACCCTGGCGCCCGCCTCGATCACCGCGCCGGGGCAGACCAGCACCGGGCCGGTGACGAACGCGCCCTCGGCGATGACGGCCCCGGCCGCCACCACGACCTGACCGCGGACCGTCGCTCCGGCCTCGATGACGCCCTCCGACGCAGGCAGGGCGAGGCCCAGGCGGCCCGCCAGCAGGTCGACCACCGCCTTCTTGAGACCGAACACGGTCGAGCAGCAGCTCAGCAGGTGCAGCACGACCGGGTCGGTGACCTGCTCGGGATCGATGTAGTACTCGGGGGCAGTTCGGTAGTCGACGCGCGCCAACTCGGCGCTCATCGAAGCTGTTTCGGGAAATCCGTGCATGGCTGGTTCTCCTCTCGGACGGGCGAGTGAAGAGGTGCCGGGCCTAGACGAAGGGCAGGTCCGGAGTGGTGGCGGCGGGAGCCGCCAAGGGGCCGGCCTCGGCCTGATGGACGGTGAGGCCGAGCAGACAGGCAGCAGCAACGTGGAGAGCGGCCCAGAAGGCGACGAGGAAGTCGCCCACTCGGTCACGGTCCTGGGCGGCATGGCGCGGGCCGGAGGCGGGCAGGGCGGAGGAGCTGTACGTCGGCATTGGGGGCCTTCGGCAGCAGGGACGGGGGCTGATGTCCCTAGTGAAAGGCCCTGGCGAAGATCCGATCCGTAGCGCGCTTACGGGCCCGTAAGCCGATTACGGGTCAGCCGAGCTGGACGCCAGCCCGGGTGGCGAACTCCCTTACCCCGGGCAGGGATCGGTCGTGCCGGAGCAGGCCCGTGGCGAGGTCGCGGACGGCACCGCGCTGGATCTCCTGCGGGGCGGCCTGCTCGGCAGCCAGGAGCGCACGGAACGCCTGCTCGGGCTTGCCCCACTGGTCGAAGGCGCGTGCGACGTCGGTGAAGAACCGGGCCTGCCGCTCGGCCGTCGGCAACGCGGCCGGGTTGACGGTCCGGGCCAGCTCGATCGCCTGTCCGGAGTCGCCGAGTTCGTAGTGCACCGAGAGATGGTGCAGGGCAACGCCCTGGATCCCGTCAACCTGCCCGGACGCCCGGCCGGCGGCTCGGGCGGTGTCGGCAGCCTCGTTGATCAGCGCATGGGCGTAGTTGCGGTCGCCCATCTTGGCCGCCGTGTAGGCCGCTGTGGCATACAAATCGCCCTGAGCCGCCAGGCGAGCTGTCTCCGGAACGCTGTCGTCCCCTTGCAGGTCGTGGGCTGCCCGCACGGCGATGTCAGTAGCCCGGCTCAGATGGCCCTGGCGCCGCCAGGCGCTGGACACCATCCGCTGGGCCTCGGCGGTGACCAGTCCGTCGCCGCCGGTGCGGGCGGCGGTCAGTGCGCGGTCGGAGGTGATGGCGACCAGGCCGTTGTCGCCAACCTTGATGCACAGCCGGACCGCGATGTTGTAGAGCGCGGCCACCGCTCGGGCCGATTCCTCAGTGCTGCCGACGCTCTGGGCAGCGGCGATCCAGCCGGGTAGAGCCTGGGCAAGAGCGTCGTAGCGGGCGGTACGAAACTCCTGACGTGCGGTCAAGATGGACGTGCGGATAGTCTCCGTGCTCGGCTCGCGCTGGCCGGGGATGGTCGATGTGCCGTACAGCACCAGGTCTTCCAACGGGGCGAGCGGTGCCGGACTCGCATGGGCAGCCTGGGCTCCGACGATCGGCGTGAAGACTGCGGCGGCAGCAGCGGCCAGAAGTTCGCGGCGTCGCACGTCGTCATCCTCCTCGGCAGCCGGACTGGACGTCAGCCTAGCGGAGCTGACCTTGCGTCGAGGCGAACTGGACACGATCGCCGCAGGTTGCGCGTGCGCCAGCAACTCGTCGAGCGTCGTGCCGAGCACCCGGCCGAGCAGGGATAACATCTCGACCTTCCGCACCGGGATCACATCGCGCTCGACCCCGGACACCCACTCTTCGCTGCGGTCGACCTCAGCAGCCAGATCCCGCTGGTACCAGCCCTTGCGGCCCCGCAGCTTGGCGATGAACTCGCCGAACGTGATGTCCCCCGCCACAGCCTCCGCCCCTGCCAGTTGTGACCACTCCACTACAGGAAGCAACCGTACCGAGTGATGCGACTCAGATGTAGGGGGTCGGCCCAGAACGCTGGCCGCAGTAGCGAATCACCAGCACGAGTGCCAGCCGCGACGACTGCGGACGCCCTCGTCACATGGACCTCCACGGCAAGGTGCATGTTGACAGCTGTCGCATCGTCCCAAGCCCGGGGTTCAGCCGGGTGCTGACTCGCTTCGCTGCCCGCACCCGCGCTTCTTAGGGCCCTGCTCGCGGCAAGCGTAGCGAGGCGGACCATCGGATCCGGACCCACCAACCACCTGTAGCAGTTCGCTGCGTTCGGGTTCCGATTGCGGTCCAGACACGTTTCACACCACGGCATCGGCTGGTCAAGTACGGTACGCCAATGGCTGATCCCACCTCGTATCTCTCCACTATGACCGCCACGAGCGCGGCGCTCGTCTCAATCGTTGGTGGTTTGCTGGTAGCCCGCTTCGTAGGTCTGGACAGCGAGCAACAGGGTGCCCAGAAGCTAATGGACGACGCCCAGGAGCGGCTTGGTATAGCTCAGCGGCGTGCGGCAGAGGCGAATTCGGAGGTGATGCGCTGGGATGCCGGCGGCTTCCTGCGGGACCCGAAGGTTCTTCAAGCGATCAAGAGCGGAACCACTGGGCTCGACCAGCTGCGCGAGCTAGCCGACTCATCGCTAGAGGATCCGGACCTCGGACCCTTTGTGGCGGAGGTGGCTGCGGAGTTCCAGACGGCCCGCAACTACTTCGAGAACCACCCCCTCTCCCCCACCGAGAAGCTGTTCGAAGCGATAGGCACCTGGTATCGGAGCCGCCGCGTGCTCCCCAACCTCCCGCAGATCCGATGGGAAGAGGCATGGGAGCTGGTTTTCGACGAGACTGCCCTGCGCGCTGCCGAAGCCGCGGCAAAGGAGGCACGTCAGCGGGAGGCGGAGGCCGAGCGTAGACGCAAGGCAACGACTGGGCAAGAGGAGCGCCTCCTTGGGAGCCTCGCCGGAATCACCGGTGCGTTTTCTCAACTGCACGCCCCCTTGCTGCAACAAGGCCGGACCTTTCCTGCTGGGCTCATGGCGATCGCCCCCTCCGCCTCCTCATCCACCGACTGGCAGGCGATCCGAGCGCGGCGCTACGACGACCTCGTCACTACTCGCGAGCGCGCTTCCCAGCGCGTTGAGGATCTGGAAGCCGAGCTGGCGAGGCTGCGCCTGGACCACAAACGGGTTGTCATGCCTGATAGCCGTCTGGTCTGGGGACTAGTGGTACTCGCTGTCTTCACGATGGTGGGTGTCGTGGTGCCCCTGTGGGTCATGAGTAACGGTCCGCACGACATCACCCCCCACATTCGGTTGTTGTTCTGGGGATTCAGTGTGGCCTTGGCCTTCCTGTTTGGCTACATGGTGATCTACCTGGTGAAGCTCATGACCAGAAAGTCAACGCCAGCATCAGCTGATGACCTTGGATAGCTGGAGCGATGTCCAAGACGTCACAGCACTCTTGTACGCCGAGCAAGAAGAGGAGAGTTCTCCGGCGTGACGCACAGCGCCTACAGGCCGGCCAGCAAACAGCCTGAGCGTCCCACAAGACGAAGGAGCGATACGCCAGGACGTCATCACCGACTTCGGCTGCCATCGTCCGCGCCCCCTGGTTGCAGTTTTGGTTACGTTCACCCCCGTTCAGAGCCCAGCCAGCGAGCCGCTACGCCGCAGGTCAGGACGCGCACGACCGCCTCCGAACACCCAGACGGACAGTTGGAAAGCGTATTGGGGGTAACCCCTCACGAGTTCGAATCTCGTATCCTCCGCACCCGCCCGCCAGGGCAGACGAAGGCCCCGACCGCTTCTGCGGTCGGGGCCTTCGTCTGCCCTGGTCTCAGTTTTGGTCTCAGTTGCGATTTTGGGCCCCACCTCGCCTGCACTCCCAGCAGCGAACGGTGTAGCGGCCTGGCGCCCACTCGGAGCCCGAACCGAGCCCACCAGTGGCAACCGAGCCAGCGGGTGCCGTGCGAATCCGCATCCAGGGTGACCGTCCTGTCCCGAGCCACCTCGTCCGACACTCGGCCGCCTCCCTGGCACGCCGAGCTCGACTTGTGAGTTGATCGTCTGGTCACGTGATCAAGTGTCGACTGAGCGCCGACCTGCCGCCCGCCGAACCGTGATCTCTGTGCTCGCCGCGTGGCTCGCGGGCACAGTGATCACGCTCCTCGACCAGGCAAGACACGACCAGCTGAAATTGCACCCAGGTCCAATGCCGTGCAGAGCTGCGTCAAGCGATACTCCTGCCACAGCAGTGCTTGAACTTGCGCCCGGTGCGCATCATGCACGGGCAGGGCGCGTTCCTCCGCGGGCGCGCCACGGCCAACGGCACAGTGCCGCCCACGGTCTGCCCGGAATCCATCGCCTGCAACAGGTAGGACATGTCGTCAGCGGCCATCCCCTGGAGGTTTCGGCCGACCACGATGATCAGCGTTCCCTCGCGGGCGGCCCGATACCAGTGGGGGAAGAAATTGAGTGGCATGCCGCGCAGCAAGGCCCCCGACGGTCCGGAGACAGAGAGCCTGTTGTCCTCCAGGCGGGCCTGAACGTCGCTGTCGCGAACTGCGGCGATGGTTCTGAGGTCCAGCACGTCGTCGTCCTTCAGGCCGTCGAGAACGCTCCGGAGATCGGTGAACCCGGCGGCGAGGTGGCTGTCTAGGACCAAGTCTTGGATAGGTCCACCGTCCACCGAACCCCATCCGCCGTAGCAGTCGACAAGGACGCCCGCCCTGTCACCTCCGAACAGAATGCACTCGACCTCGGAGGTGATCTTGGGTGCCTTTGGAGTCCTCCCGCCGAGCTGGATCACCTGGGACACGACACAGTGCGGGTGGGCCAGGCGCACCACCACGTGGTCGATCTCCGGGTGACGCAGCAGCAGCAATTCAGCCTCGCCGGTCTCGTCGATCACCAGGTTGCACCCTTCGCAGGTCTGTCGAGAGCTGGCGAGCCGGGCGAGCATTCGTGTGACGTCCCGGTCGGCCAGTTCCCGCCGGACCGACGATGCGATCTTGATGCGCCTCCTGTCCGGAGCGATCGTCGGCTGCGGGTCATGGCCAACAGGGGAGGGGAGGCTCCGGCCAGTGGGCTGCAGCCGGGTCCGAATGGATTCCAAGACGCGGCGGTCTCGCAGCTTCTGCGTGCCGAGCAGCTCTTCGATCGTGGGCTCAGTAGCGTCCGGTTCGCCGTCCGCGTGAAGATGGGCGAGCTCAAGGAGGGCTTCTCCAGCCTCCGACCAGCCTCCGATGCGTTGGTGGACACCGAAGGCCTCACGCGTGTGGCGCCGGGCGTCATCGATCTGGCCGAGAGCCTTATAGGAGCGAGCCAGGTTCATCAAGCAAGGCGCCATCAGAGTGTCGTCGTCGAGCTCCTCGATCAAGGCTCGAGCCTGGTTGAATCTTTCGAGGGCCGAGTTGTGTTCGCCCGAATCGGCGCAGCGCACACCGGTATTGACGTGGATGGCTACCTCTAGGGAGCGCATTCCCAGCTGCTGTGCCGACGGCAATAGAAGGTTGAGATCGGCAACGGCCTGCTCCGGATCCTCTCCGTACAGGAGGCACATGGCGGCCTGCGTCTTCGCGGTGAGCAGGACTTGAAGATCCTTTTGAGCTTCAGCGAGATCCTCGGCCTTGCGGTACTCGTTGAGTGCCTCTGGCCACTCCTTGTTGCGGGCGTGCATATTCGCGAGCGCCATTCTGGTACGGAGGACGGCCGCAGCATCGCCGGCGCGGTCGCATGCGTCGAGCGCTCTTGTGATCATGGTCTTGGCCTCCGCGTGGAGGCCACGGCGCGAGTAGAGGATGGCGAGCGCCCGGTCTGCTTGCGCTCTGGTGAGCGGCAATGCGTCATCGGAAGTGATGGAGGCGACCTGCTCCAGCATGCGGGCGCCTTCCTGCCACTGCCCTGAGACAAGGAGGGCTTCCCCCAGGGCAGTCCTCGCTTGCGCCCGGGCATGCTTGTGCTCGGTGTCTTCCAGCAGGGCAACGGCCTCGGTCAGTAGTGCCACGGCATGGCCGATTCGGCCTGTACGCCATACGAATTCGGCATTCTTCTGCAGAGCCTGCGCCAGTACGCCGGGGTTGCCGGTGTGGCGAGCCATGTCCTGAGCTTGCGCAAAGAAGGCTTCCGCTTCGTCCAGATGCCCGGCGCCCCCATGGTAGGACGCCAGGTAGGCCAGCGCCTGGGACGCATGGTCGTAGTCGCCGGTACCTGTCGCCAGCCGCGCGCATTCGCCCAGGTGTGCGGCAGCCGTGTCGATCTCTGCCCGCTCGGCGGCCTGACTGCCCAGACGGTACAGCGCCCGCACCTGGCCCTGGACATCTCCGGTGTCCCGGTAGATCGCCAGCGCTGCCTCGAGCGGATCTACGGGTGCAGAGTCCGGCCGGTCCTGCGGCGGCGTCTCGGCGAGTGCCATCAGGGCCGTAGCCTCCCACGCCCGGCTTCCCACCCCACGAGCCCGTTCGATGTCCTGAGCGGCCTGCTGCGCAGCCTCGGCCATACGGCCGCCAGCACGTAGGAGTGCGCCGAGCGCGCCGCGGTTCCACAGTTCCGCAGCGGTGCCGACCTTCAAAAGGCCGCGGCTGTTGCGCAGGTAGTGCTCGGCCCGGCGCACCTGACCGACGGCGAGGTAGGCCTGGCCCAGGTTGCCAAGGGCCTGGGCCAGCACCTGCTGGGAGTCGGTGATGCGCCAGTACGGCAGTCCGTGGCGCAAGTAGGGAATGGCGTCGCGGGCACGTCCAAGGTTGATGAGCAGGGAGCCCATCGCTAGCTCCGCGAGGTGCATCAGGTGCGGGTCGTCGGCGTCGTGGGCGGTCTGGGCTGCCTGGTGGTACAGGTCGGCGGCCCGCTGGCTGTCGCCGAGGTGGGCGGCGGCCATGGCGAGGTTGTGCAGGGCTGTTGCCGTCCACTCAGGGTTGTCGGACCGGGTGCCAGCTTCGAAGACGCACTGGTAGACACGGTCGATGTCACTCCAGTGGCTGCCATGCCACAGAGCGGCAGTGTGGTTGGCCGCGAGTGTGACGAGCGGCCCCCAGACCTGGTGGTCCCGGGCCAGTTCGGCTAGAGCGACCGCACCTGGCCGGTCGGCGTTCAGCTGCTGCAGGGCCTCCGGGTTGCTCGGCGCCGGGACGGTGGCTTCCTTGTCGGTAAAACCGATCGATTCCGTGGCCGACTGTGCGCGGGCGGCCGTCATCAGACAGGCATGCCGAATAACGGTATCGCGGCACTCCATCGTGGCCGGGGCGGACTTGAGGCGGGCGAAGCGGTGCAGGATCTCGTGAAAGACGTAGCGGTCTTCGTCAACCTGCTCAATGAGACTCAGCTCGAACAGTTCGTCAAGGAGTTCTGCCACGGCGTCGAGGCGGATATCGGCTAGTTGCTCCGATGAGGCATTGGCTGCGGCAGCGACGTCGACGGTGATGGACATGTGCGGCAGGATTCCGAGCACCGTGAACAGGTGCGCTTGCTCCAAGTCCAGAGCAGCGAAGCTTCGCTCAATCACAGGTTCGATCGCGGTCCGGCCGGCCCGCAAGGCCCGCAGTCCGTGGTCAGGACTCGCGATGTCCTGGATGAACCGGTCTGGGTCAACCTTCGGGCGCCTTGCCAGGTGGGCGGCCGCGATGTGCAGCGCGAGGGGATGTCCACCGCAGGCCTGGGCGAGATCCGATGCTTGAGCGTCAGTCAGCCTCGACGGCCCGGCGACGGCCCTCACAAGCGCCGAGCTGTGCTCGGTCGGCAGGGGACCGAGTTCGACGCAGTGGACGAGCCCGGCAAGGCCGCTGAGCTTAGCCCTGCTTGTGCACACTAGCGCGAAGGGGCCATCCATCTGCAGCACCTCCAACAACGCCTCCTCCGAGACGATGTCGTCCACCAGCAGTATGGCCCTACGGTCGGCCAGCGTTGCGCGCAGGAGCGCGCGACGCTGGCCACGCTCCTTGGGGAGCGGATCGCTGGCGGGCCGCAGAGCCTGAAGGAGCATCGACACCAGGTCGACCTCGGACCCTTCGCCGGCGGCCAGGACCAGATCGAGGTGGTACTGCCCGTCGGGGTAGTGCTCCTCCACCAAGTGCGCCAGCCTCAGAGCCAGACAACTCTTCCCAATACCCGGCCCGCCGGTGACCAGCACTGAGCGTCCGCTATCGGGATCGGGCGCTTGGAGGACTGCCAATGCTTCCGCGAGCGCTTCCTCACGCCCAATCAGCTGCCGCAGCTCTCGCGGCAGACCGTTGCCAGCTGGCGGTCCGGACGGCGTTCGAGACGCATCCAACTCCTGAAGCAATTGCGCGGGGATCACGATGTTCCCGTTCTCGAACACGTGGATGTCGCGGCCTGCCTGGTAGACCCTTCCTTGGTCGTGAGCATGGGCCTGCATGATCCTTCGGCCCCCGGCATCAGTCACGGCAAAGCCCTCCCCAGCGGTCCAACCCAACATCGGTGCATGTGTCCCGACTTCAGCATACGAAGCGTCCGTACGACCCCGATGTCCGTGCCATCAACTACCGTCAGACTGATTGTGACTCAGATGTTCTCAAGGGCAGGGCCGTTGCAGGCTCAGAGAGAGGAGGCGTGATGCTGCAGGAACTGATTCTGGCTGGCGGGACGACAGTGGTGGGAGCCATGGCGACCGATTCCTGGGCGGCCGCCCGGGAAGGTGTGGCACGGCTCTTCCGGCACCGCGGTCAAGAGCGGCAGTCGGCGATCGAGACGCAGTTGGAGAGCAACGCGGCGCTGGTCGCGCGGGCTGAGGACGTCGAGCGGACCAGGCGGAGCCTGGTTCCGCTGTGGGTGCTGGAACTGGAGTCCCTGCTGGCGGAGTACCCCGAGGCCGTCGCCGAACTCCGTACGCTGATCAGCGAAATCGAGGCGACCCGGGCGGCCCCGCAGGAGACCTGGGTGCAGACCAACGTCGCGCGGGACAACGGGCGGGTGTTCGCGTCCATGGGCGGCAACGTGATCGTGCACGAGGCGCCGATCAGCGGGCATTCGTCCCTCACCCGCGAGGCAAGGAGGGACGAGGGCACCGAGGAGACGCGATGAGCAGCCCGGGTGCCGACGGCCGGCCTGCGGACGGGCCCAATGCCCGGCAGACGCTCCGGGTGGAGCACGGGTTCGGCTACGCGGCCGTGGCCGCCGACCTGCACGTCTTTCCCGACCGAGGCCCGGTCTACCAGCTCGCCGAGTACCGTCCGCCCTCGACGGCCGAGGACGCGGCCTGGCTGACCGCGCAGCCCAGCCGCCTGCTCAACGCCCGCTTCGAGATCGTGGACTTCACTGGACGGGCACGGGAGCAGGCCGAGCTGGCCGCCTGGCGCGACAGCGGCGACCTGCGGATCTCCGCCACCTGGCTGCACGGGCCAGGTGGGCAGGGCAAGTCACGGCTGGCCGCCAGGTTCGCCGCCGAGAGCGCCGCGGCCGGCTGGAAGGTCGTCACGGCCGCCCACGGCCCCGGCGCGGTCCTGTCGGATCGTGGCAGCCAGGATCTGCGGTCGACCGGCGCCCGGGGCCTGCTGCTGGTCGTCGACTACGCGGACCGCTGGCCGCTCTCCCATCTGGCCTGGCTGTTCAGCAACAAGATGCTGGATCAACCGGTGCCGACCCGGGTACTACTGCTGGCCCGGTCGGTCGTCCCCTGGCCCGCCGTCCGCGCCGCGCTGGAGGACCTGCGGGCCGAGAGCCGGGAGCACGAGCTGCGGCCGCTCGACGAACAGGCCGATCCCGGGGCGCGCGAAGCCATGTTCACCGTGGCCCGCGACTGCTTCGCCACCCGCTACGGGCTTGCCGACCCAGCGGTCATCGGCCCGCCCGGTGACCTGCAGCGGCCCGAGTTCGGGCTGGTCCTCGCCCTGCACATGGCCGCCCTGGTGGCGGTCGACGCCCACGTCCACGGGCACCGGCCGCCGAGAGACATGCGAGGGCTCTCCGCCTACCTGCTGAACCGCGAACGCAGGCACTGGACGCGGCTCTACGAGAACCGCCTGGAGGGGCTGGATTACCAGACCCCGCCGAGCACGATGGACCAGGTGGTATTCACCGCGGTACTCACCGGCCCGACCACCCACCCGGGCGGCACCGCCGTGCTGACCCGGCTCGGCCTGGAGCAGCCCACACGGCTGCTGGCCGACCACGCCAGCTGCTACCCGGCCACGACCGCGGGCATGGTGCTGGAAGCGCTCTATCCCGACCGGCTGGCCGAGGACTTCCTCGCCCTGAGCCTTCCCGGGCACGGGCTCAGCGACCATCCCGCCGCCCCGTGGGCGGCAGCGACCGCCGCTGCGCTCATCGGCCGGGAGCAGGACGGCTCGGTTCCCGCACACCTCACCCGGGCGCTGACCTTCCTTGCCGCGGCCGCCGCGCCGGATCGCTGGCCACATGCCGCCGAGCACCTCGAACGGATCCTGCGCGCCGACCCGGCACTCGCCGTCGCGGGCGGCAACGCCGTGCTGACCGCGGTTGCCCAACTCGACCTCGCTCCCGCGGTCCTGGAGGGCATCAACCGTCACCTTCCCGCGCTCGGCCAAGTCGATCTCGACGCGGGGATCGCCAGCTTCACTGCGCGCCTTACCGCCCATCGACTCGCGGTGACCGGTGATCCGATCGAACATGCGCAGCTGTACCAGAACCTCGGGTTCCGGATGTCGCGAGCGGGCCAGTGGGAAGAGGCCGTGACGGTCACCGAGCAGGCGGTGGAACTCTTCCGGCGGCTGACCACCACCGATCCCGGGGCACACGAGGCGGATCTAGCCATGGCCCTGGTCGACCTCAGTGCGCACACATTCCGCTCGGGGCGTTCGCCGGCAAGCCGGCACGCGGCCGAAGAAGCGGTCGGAATCTTCCGCCGGCTGGCCACCGTCGATCCCGCCGCGTACGAGCCGGGGCTCGCCGTCTCCCTCTCTCATCTGAGTCAGGGCTTCTCCGACGCACGACGGGCCGAGGACGCCCTGGCCGCCACCCACCGGGCCGTCGGTATCTTCCAGCGGCTAGCGGTGGCCGACCCGGCCGCATACGAGCCAGGCGTCGCCATGGCGCTGGCCAATGTGGGCGCGTTCTCGTGGCGACTGCGCCGCTGGCATGACGCCTTGGCCGCCACGGAGCGGGCGGTGGAGCTCTTGCGGCGGCTGGTGGTGACAGCGCCCACGGCTCGTGTGTCCGGTCTGGCCCGGCCCTTGGCAGCGGACGAGTCCGACCTGGCGACAGCGCTGGCCAACCTGAGCGTCTTCCTGTGGGGAAACCGCCGCCGGACCGAGGCGGTCAGCGCGCTCCAGGAGGCGACCGAGATCAGCCGACGCCTCGCCGCGGCTACTCCTGCCGCACATGAACCCGACCATGCCCGAATGTCGCTCAGTCTCGGCACCTATCTGTCACGGTTGCAGAGCTGGCCGTGGGCTCTGGCCGCTACCGAAGAGGCCGCGGAGATCTACCGACGCCTCGCGGCCGCCGACGCCACCGAGTACGAGCACAGTCTTGCCAAGGCCCTGCAGGCGTCGGCCTGGGCACGAGTCGGCGGCGGAGCCGACCTGCGTCCGGCACTGCACGCGGCCGACGAAGCCGTGCGCATCTACCAACGACTCGCGGCGGAGCAGCCAACCGACTTCCGTGACCGGTTGGCGGCCGCCCAGGAGGCGCAGGAGGCCGTCCGCGCCGGGATCGAGGGGAAGCCCGTCAAGGTCAGCACGCGTTGGACGATGGAGGAGCACTGGATGACCCTCCTGAACCAGGACGAGGTCTGGCAGGACGGACAGGACCAGCGTCACCGCCTTGATGACATGCCTCCGCGGTACTGCGACAACGTGCTGAAGTTCATCCTGCGACAGGCCGACGCTCTCTTCGAAATGCTCCTCGACGGCCTCTTGGTCGCTCCCGAGTCACTCGGCTGGGAGGACGGGGACGATTCCGCGGCCTGGCTGAGCCGACAACCGCTCGTGACCGCCCTTCGGCGCCGCACCGAGGGCAAGCCCGCCCGATCCGAGCTGTGCTACTGCGGATACAGGATCCAGCCTGGCTGGAGTCATGAATACTGCTACCCCGGCATCATCGTGGACTGAAACCAAGCCACAGGCGGCGACAGCACAGTTGCCCAACCGTGATGGCAGGAGGCACACGAGGTCCGGGGTGGGCTGGCATCGGCCCTGTCGCTGCGCATTGCTCCGACAACGGAGAACGAGTTCGCTGCTGGTTGCAGTTTTGGTTGCATTCACCCGCGTCCGGCGCCGTTCGGAACCCGGTCAGCAGGCCGCTCCGTCGCAGGTCAGGACGCCTACGGCCGTCCCCGGACAGTCAGGCGAACATTTGGAAAGCGTGTTGGGGCAACCCCTCACGAGACGATCACATGGGACCTGGGGACAAGTGAATCGACGTCAGTACAGTCGCGCCATGACGACGACATTCACCGACGCCTTCTTCCGCACCGCCGAAGGCCATGCCGCCTGGGGAGCCGAGCAACTCGACGAGCTCGGCCGAGTGCTGCCCGGTGGCCCATGGACGGCCGACCTGGCCCAGTGCGTGTACCAGTCCGCCGGCCGCACGATACGGGTTGGCCTCCTCGGCTCGTACGACCTGTCCGAGCAGTCCTGGCTCTGGGGATGGGCCAATCCCGGACTGCGTGGCAGTGCGGTGGTGGCGGCCAGCGAGCGGATCGCCGAGTTCGGGCGTCTCAACGGGGTGCCCGAACTCCAGCACGCCGGCGTGGATCTGTCGGGCTTCGGCGATCCGCGCCAGGCCGCCGAAGCGATTGCCTTCGTCGGGATGGGCGTACTCGGTGCCCCGGGGTACCTCGGTGAATCGGCCGGACCGGAGACCCGGGTCTACTTCGCCCCGGACGACCCTCAGATCCCGCACGCGAAACTGGACTCGATCGCCATGCCGCGCTTCCTGACGACCGGCGCAGGGCTCTTCGGGCACTCCGCCCGCCAGGTGGTCAGCGGCTACTTCGCCCACCACGGCGTGACCGTCGAGGCGGGTGCCGATCGGATCAGCGCCCGCCTGCCCGACGGCAGCACCACCGAGATCACCTTCGATGCACTGGGCCGGATCGCGGCGATCAACTCCACGCTGGGTGGACGCTGAACTGCATCAAGCAGGTCCTCCCCGACCTGTCTGCACTGGCCGGCATCGCGCACGCGGCACCCCTCCCCACGTGATGCATCGAGAGATATACTTACGACGCGAGTTGATATCAGGAGGTGTACCGCATGAGCCGGACCGTGATCGATCTGGACGACGATCTGCTCGCCGACGTGGCTCAGGCTCTCGGCACCAGCACCAAGAAGGAGACGGTCAACACCGCTCTTCGCGAGGTGCTGGAGAACAGACGGCGAGCCCTCGCCCTCACACGGCTTCGCGCGGCGGCCGATGCCGGGGCCTTCGACCTTGAGATCTTCGAAGACAAGAGGAACTACCGTCGGTGAACGCGGCGCAATTCCTGATCGACACCAGCGCGCTCGCGCGTTTCATGCGCGGCGACGCCGAGCAGTACGGCTGGGACCAAGCCGCAGCAGCCGGCTTGATCGCCACCTGCCCCATCACCGAACTTGAGTTCTTCTACAGCGCACGGACGGCCGCCGACCGCGCTCAGGGGATCGAGGACATGCGTTTGGTGTTCGGCTGGGTACCGGTCGACGATCGCGCCTACGACCGCGCCTGGCAGGTCCAGGAGTTGCTGACCAGACGAGGCCAGCATCGCAGCGCCGGAGCCGTCGACCTGATCGTCGCCGCCACAGCCGAACTACAGGGCCTGACCCTCCTGCACCGCGACCGCGACTTCGAGTGCATCGCGAACGTCACGGGACAGGCCCTCCAGTGGTACGGGCCGGAAGCCGGCAAGTGAACGTTGCTGGATCCACTCCACGACTGGCGAAGGATGAGGGCCCTGATCCTGTGACCATCCGGCCGTGACACCGCAGATCACGGGTGCATCGTGGTTGCAGTTCTGGTTGCATTCACCCTCGTCCAGCGCCGTTCGGACCCCAGCCATCGATCTGCTCTACTGCAGGTCAGGACACCCACGCTCACCCCTGAACGGCTGGACGGACAGTTGGAAAGCGTGTTGGCGGCAACCCCTCACGAGTTCGGATCTCGTATCCTCCGCACCCGCCCGCCAGGGCAGATGTTGGCCCCGACCGTTCTGCAGTCGGGGCCAACGCCGTCTCTGGCCTCAGTTGCGGAGCTTCCGCGGCATCTCCGTGGGCGCCTGGACCTCCTCCTCTTCGAGCTTCGGGCCTTGGCGATCGTGGCCACGTTGTGGGTGAGATGGTCGCGCCGCACAGCCTCGTCGAGGGCGACACGGATCGTGCGGTGGCCTGGTGCGCAGTACTGGCGGCGCCTCCGGCGGCCTGCATCTTCCCGGTGGAAGCGCTCCAGGTGCTCGGGGTCCAGCTTTTCCAAGCGGTGCGCACCGAGACCGAGGACGAGGTGCACGCGGATGGCCACGTCGATTTCCAAGCGAGGGCCATCGGCTCTCACGATCTCTCGTCGGCCTCGGGGGCCGTCCAGGGCGTTCCCGGAGGTATCGACGAGATCTCGGGCGCCTGTTTTTGATCAAAGCCTTGACACAGGGGTGAACGAAGCCGTTCGATGTCACTCGCCGTGTTCGATATCGTCGAGTTATGGCGAGCAATGTTCACTTCTGGTAGTTGCTGGTACCTCAGTTCGTCTTCGCCATGGAGCTTCTGTCGGTGAGTCACGGCCTGGCAGCGGGCCGGGGCAGTCGGCGGCCGTCGTCCAGGTGGCAGGCGTGCCAGCGGTCCGGGAGGTTCAGTGGGCTGATTTCAGGGATTGGGGAAGCGGATGGCAGCAAGGACGAATCGGTCTTGGCGGCTGCGGCGGGCAGCCGTGGCGGCGGGGGTTCTGGTGGCGGGGGTCGGCGCGGTCCCGGCCGCGGTCGCTGCCACCCCGACACCGCTGCTCCAGGTTCCGCCCATGGGTTGGAACGCCTGGAACACCTACGGGTGCGGCGCGACCCAGTCGCTGATCGAGTCGGTCGCGGACAGCCTTGTCGCGAACGGCATGCGGGACGCCGGATACCGGTACGTCAACGTCGACGACTGCTGGATGGCCCGTGACGCGAACGGCAATCTGACCGGCAACTCCAACTACCCCGACATGAAGGCCCTCGGCGACTACCTGCACGCGCGGGGCTTCAAGTTCGGCATCTACGAGTCACCGGGTGCCAAGACCTGCGCGGGATACTCCGGTAGCGCCGGGCACGAAGTCAACGACGCCAACACCTTCGCGTCCTGGGGCGTCGACTACCTCAAGTACGACTACTGCGAGAGCGCCTCGTCGCTGTCCGCCCAGGTCGCCGACTTCGCCAAGATGCGCAACGCGCTGAATGCCACCGGCCGGCCGATCGTCTTCAGCATCAACCCGAACAGCGGCAGCAATACCGGGGCGGGCGTCACTCGGGACTGGGGCGACGTCTCCGACCAGGCGCGCAGCACCGAGGACATCGGGAACCAGTGGTGGGGCCAGAGTTGGCCCAACGGCATCGCCAACATCGTCACCGAGAACGCCACGCTGGCTTGGCGGGCCAAGCCGGGCTCGTTCAATGATGCGGACATGCTGGAGGTCGGCAACGGCGGGCTCACCACGACCGAGGAGCAGACCCACTTCGCCATGTGGGCGATGATGGCCGCGCCCCTGATCGCGAGCGCCAACCCGAGCAGCGTGAATGCGACTTCACTGGCACTGCTGAAGAACCCGCGGCTCATCGCGATCGACCAGGACGCGCTGGGCCTTCAGGCGAGGGTCATCGGCGGGAGCCGATTGATCAACTCCTCGGGGTCGCTCGTCCTCGCGAAGCCGCTCAGCAACGGTGACGTCGCGCTCGCGCTCTACAACGGGTCGGACAGCGCGCAGACCCTCAGCACCTCCCTCGCCTCGGTGGGCATCCCCGGCACGGGAACCTGGACCGACCAGTACACCGGCACCGTCGTCCAGAGCAGCGCCGCCGGCATCACCACCCAGGTCCCGGCCCACGGCACCGCGGTGTACCGGGTCACCGCGCCCAGCGCGCCGGCCTCCTGGTACACCGCGCTGATCAACCCCACCGCGGGTGCCCAGAGCTACGAGGCCGAGGACCCCGCCCACTCGATCGTGTCGGGCCGCTGGATCAACAATTCCGGCGCGGTCTTCTCGGCCTGCTCGGTCTGCTCGGGCGGCGAGAAGGTGAGCTGGATCGGCGGAACGAACAAGCTCTACATCAACGGTGTCTATGCCCAGAACGCCGGCACCTACCCGGTCACCGTCCAGTACGTGAACGGGGACGGGGATCGCTACGCCTCGATCTGGACCAACGGCGAGAACCTGCAGAAGGTCTCGTTCCACGGGAACGGCAACTGGAACTCGACCCAGACAGCGACCGTGGAACTGACGCTGAACGCGGGCTACAACACGATCACCTTCGGCAACGAGTACGGCGGTTGGGCCCCCGACATCGACAAGATCTCGGTGCCCGCCACCGGTTGACGTGCAGCGGTTGTAACAGTCTCCGTTTTGGGTCTCGTTCACCCCGGTCCAACGGGGTTCGGAGGACGACCAGGAGACCTCTGCCGCACCCGCCCGCCAGGGCAGCCGAAGGACCCGACCGCACTGCGGCCGGGTCCTTCGCCGTTTCCGTGACTGCAGTTCTTCGTTGCGCCAGCTCCGGATCAGTTGACGGTGAGCACCAACTTCCCCGTGGTCCTCCCGGTTTCACCGAGCTCGTGGGCCTTGGCGGCGTCCGCCAGCGGGAAGACGGCCTCGACGTGGACTTTCAGCTTGCCGGTCTCGACCAACTCCGTGAGGGCCAACAGTGCTTGCCGGTCGGGCTCGACCAGCATGAAGCCCGAGCGGATGGAGCGCGCGGCCGCGGCCGTGGCGAGCGCCTCGGTCTCGCGGGCCGCGAGAGTGATCAACGTGCCACCGTTCCGCAGCACCGACAGCGAGCGCTCCTGGTAGTCCCCGACGATCGGGTCGATCACCACATCCACATCGGAGACCACCGAGGCGAAGTCGACCGCCGTGTAGTCGATCACCTCGTCCGCACCCAGCTCCCGCACGAACTCGTGCTTGCCTACGCTGGCCGTGCCGATGACATACGCGCCGTACGCTTTGGCGACCTGCACCGCCAGGTGCCCCACGCCGCCTGCCGCGGCGTGCACCAGGACTCGCTGCCCCTCCTGCAGGGCCGCCGTGTCCACCAGGGCCTGCCAGGCTGTCAGCGCGGCCAGCGGCAGGGCCGCCGCCTGCACGTGGTCGAGTCCGGCCGGCTTGGGGGCGAAGTGGCGTGCCGGAGCGGCCACGTACTGCGCATAGGCGCCGACCAGCCGCGGAAAGCCCGGCATGCCGTACACCTCGTCACCCGGCCGGAAGAGCGTCACGCCGAGGCCGACGGTCTCCACCACACCCGAGACGTCCCACCCCACGATGCCATCACCAGGGACAAGCAGGACACCGGCCGCCCGGGTCTTCCAGTCCACCGGGTTGACGCCGGCCGCGTGCACCCGGACCAGGATCTCCGTCGGACCGGGTACCGGCCGCTCCCGTTCAACGACCTTCAGGACCTCCGGCCCGCCCGGCTCTTCGAAGGCCACGGCCATCATCTTCTCCGCCATCTGGACTCACTCCCCCGTCTCGTTCGCGGTTGATCAACAGCCTGACGCCACCCAGCAGCCGAAAACGAGTGGCCAGATTGCCAACGAGTGAGAGAATCCGGCCATGCAGCAGGCCATGCACCGCGTCGTCGTCCTCGCCCTCCCCGGCGTCTTCCCCTTCGAACTCGGCATCCCTGCCAAGGCCTTCGGCCTCGCCTACGGCCCGGACGGCGACCGGCTCTACGAGGTGCTCACCTGTACCCCGGACGGTCGGCCGGTGCGCACCAGCGAGGACTTCTCGATCGCCGTCGAGCACGACGCGGGCGTGATCGCCACCGCCGACACCCTGATCGTGGCGGCCATCGATGATCCGATCGGCGGCAGCGACCCGCTCCCCAAGCCGGTCGCTGCTGCTCTGGGCCAACTCCGGCCCGGCACCCGCCTGGTGTCGATCTGCACTGCCTCCTTCGTCCTCGCCGCCGCCGGGCTGCTCGACGGCCGGCCCGCCACCACGCACTGGATTCACGCCGAGCGCTTCCGCGAGCTGTACCCGCGGACCCCGCTCGACCCCGACGTCCTCTACGTGGACGACGACGACGTACTCACCTCGGCCGGCGCCGCCGCCGGGATGGACCTCTGCCTGCACCTGATCCGCCGCGACCACGGCAGCGAGATCGCCAATCAGGTCGCCCGCATATGCGTCGTTCCGCCATGGCGCGACGGCGGACAGGCCCAGTACATTGCCCGACCCGTCCCCGACGCGACCGGCAGCGACACCGCCGGGGCCCGCGAGTGGGCCCTCCGGCAACTCCACCAGCCCATCCAACTCGCCCAGTTGGCCACCCAGGCGGGCATGAGCGTGCGCACCTTCAGCCGTCGCTTCCTCGCCGAGACCGGCCAGACACCCGGCCAGTGGCTCACCGTCCAACGGCTCGAACTCGCCCGCAGGCTACTGGAGTCCAGCGATCTGCCGGTGGACCGGGTCGCCGAGCGCGCCGGGTTCGGCAGCGCCTCCTCGCTGCGCCAGCACCTGGCCGCCGCAATCGGCGTCTCACCCGCCGCGTACCGCCGTACCTTCCAGGGCCGGGACCACTGTCTGGCCGGCCGTCAGCCGGTGAAGGCTGCCGGCTGACCCTGACTCCTCTGTCGGACAGCCACGAGCCGGACGCGATCACCGCAGAGGTGTCCCCCTCGTAGGTGGCGGTCAGCCTGCCGCTCTCGCCGGCGGACGGCCCGTCCACTGTTCGACCCCGACTCATATGGGTGCCCACCTTCGACCAACCGAATGATTTTTCACACCCCTCACCGTCAGCACACCGCGCAGCAGACCCGCCCCTGGAGTCCGCGCACCTACTGTGCGCCGTGACCGCCCTGCAAAACGGGGCTTCCGACTCCAGAAACGGCTGGGCGAATGAGATCAAGGATCCGTGGTCGGCTTCGGGCCTGGGCCACCGTCGGCGTCACGCTCGCGGTCGTGGCCGGTACTGCTGCCGCCGCACCTGCGCGGGACTCTCACAGCGACCTCGGGCCCGACATCACGGCGATCATGAACAAGCCCGCGTACCAGCACGCGCAGTGGGGTCTGCTGGAGATCGACCCCCAGGACGGGCGGGTCATCCACTCCATGTACCCCGACCAGTTCTTCATGCCGGGCTCGACCATCAAGCTGATCACCATCTCCGGTGCCTGGCACGCGCTCGGCCCGGACCACCGCTTCACCACGCCGGTGAACGCGATCGGCCACATCGATGGATCGACGCTCACCGGGAACCTGGCGCTCGTCGCCCAGGGCGACCTCACCATGGGTGGCCGGACCAAGGCGGACGGGTCGGTCGACTTCACCCCCATCGACCACACCTATGCCGACGACGTCCCGGGCGCCACCCTCACGCCGGAGGACCCGCTCGCCGGCCTGGACCAGATCGCCCAGCAGGTCCGCGACTCGGGCATCACCACGGTCGACGGCGATGTCGTCATCGACCCGCGGCTGTTCACGCCCCCGCCGATCACCCCGCAGCCGACGCCGCTCATCATCAACGACAACGTCATCGACCTGCTGAGCACGCCGACCACCCCCGGGCAGCCCGCCCAGCTGAGCTGGCGCCCGCAGGTCGCGCCGTACCAGGTCACCTCCAACGTCCAGACGGTGGCGGCCGGCGGCACCACCGACATCCAGGTCGCCACATCCCCCGACGGCACGGCCATCACGCTCTCCGGCACGATCGCCGCCGACGCCCAGCCCACCCTGAAGAACTCCCAGATCCAGGACCCCAACGCCTTCGGGCGCACAGCCCTGATCGAGGCGCTGGGCCGCGCCGGAGTCACCGTCACCGCCCCACCGACCGGGCCCAACCCGGACAGCACGCTGCCCACCTCGTACAGCGATGATCCCCAGGTGGCCGCCTACGTCTCACCGCCGTACCGCGACTACGCCAAGCTGATCCTGAACGTCAGCCACAACCTGGGCGCCAACCTGGCCCTGTGCAACATCGCCGTGAACATCGGCAGCACGAACTGCTTCGACGCCTTCCCGGTCATCCACGACTTCCTCGCCCAGACCGCGAACGTCGACCCGACCCAGTTCCAGATGGCGGACGGACGCGGCGACGTCCCCGTCGACCGCGTCACGCCCACCGGGCTCAACCAGCTGCTCGCCTACTGGCTGCGCACCCCCGACGCGGACGCGTTCCGCACCTCACTGCCGATCCTCGGAGTGTCCGGCACGGGCGCTCTCTACTGCACCACCGACTGCCCGGCCAAGGGCAAGGTCTTCGCCAAGCCCGGCACCATCATCGGCGGCGACCTGCTCAACCAGGGGATCGCCATCAACGCGCAGACGTACGCGGGCTACCTGCAGGCCGACGACGGCCACCTCTACACCTTCTTCATCGGCGTCAACGGCGCGGCGGCACCGACCATCCAGGGATTCTTCGACACCAACGACGACGTCGACCAGATCGCCGTCATCCTCCAGCAGGAGGCATGCGCGGAACGCGACGCCGCCCGCTCGCAGCACAACGGCGTCAAGTCCGCGAGACGGCCCCTGTCCCGGATCATCCGACCGTCATCAGGGAGGGCACCGACTAGGTGACGGCCGGGCGGTCGGGTGCGAGGGAAGACCGAATGAGGCTCCCCGGCGGTTGAGCGAACTGTCTCGCCTCTCAACCAACCGTCCAGGGAGTCTTGTTGGTCGCCAGGTCCAAGGCGGCCGACGCCGGGTGCAGTTCGGTCGTCCGTGATCTTCCAAACCACGTGAGCGACCGCCGACATGCTTGCCCGTGGCAACCGTGACGAACGGGATTTGGTCGGCGGCCGTCACTCGCATGACCCGTCCAGCACCGTCCGGAGCCAAGCAGCTCGAAGGCCCCGACCGCTTCTGCGGTCGAGGCCTTCGAGCGTTGCCGGCCGCAGCGATGACAGCCGACCGGAAGTGGCTACACCTTGAGGTGGGGGTAGTTCGGGGACCGGTGCTGGAAGGCCAGCACGGCGGGGTTCTGGATGGCACCTTCGCGGATCTCGATGGCACGACGGATGGTCTCGTCCGCCTCCCAGCTGCTGGGACCGTCGAGGACCGAGCGCAAGTGCGGGATCAGCGCCTCACTGTTCTCCCAGGTGGCGGCGTTCCACAGGTAGGAGGGGCTGTGGTCCACGCCGTAGTAGTGCACGTTGTCGCCGACGGTGAACATCGGGTCGGTGAAGGTGGTCGGCCGTGCCCAGCTGAATCCCATGCCCTCGTCGCAGGAGACGTCGATGACGAGGGTGCCCGGCGCCAGCGTGTCGAGGTCCTCGTCGACCAGGAAGGTCAGCGGTGCCCCGGTGTCCTGGAGGACGCAGTTGACGATGATGTCGTGCCCTGAGAGGAACTCCGCCAGTGGGATCCGGCCTTCGTCGGTCAGGGCGTGGCTACGGCGGGGGTCGGCGGTACCGTCCGCCTCGTCGTGATCGAACTGGACGATTCGAGCGGAGTGGATCGGTGAGCTGACGGCGGTCACTCCACGCGCGGTGAGCACGTCGACGTTGTGCACGCCCAGGGAATTCAACGCCGTGACGGCCCCGCGGGCCGTCGCGCCGAAGCCGATCACGACCGCGCGCAACCGTCGGCCGTAGTCACCGGTCGAACCCCGCAGCTGCATGGCGTGCAGCACCGAGGCGTACCCGGCAAGCTCGTTGTTCTTGTGGAAGACGTGCAGGTTGAACGAGCCGTCCCTGGTCCAGTGGTTCATCGCCTCGAAAGCGATGAGCGTCAGCCGACGGTCGATGGCCGTCTGTGTGATCCTCTCCTCCTGGACGCAGTGCGGCCAGCCCCACAGGACCTGCCCCTCGCGCAGCTCGGCGACATCCTCCGGCATCGGCTTGGCCAGTAGGACGACATCGCACTGTGCGATGAGCTCCGTCCGTGGGAGCAACCCGGCGACGAGGGGGGCCAGTTGCTCGTCGGAGACACCGAACTTCTCTCCGTAGCCCAGCTCGAGGTGGATGCGTCCACGGAGGTCGAGGTCAATCCGCTCGAAGTGCGCGGGATGGATCGGCAGTCGGTGCTCGTTTTCCTTGCGTGACTGCGCCATGATTCCGAGATTGAGTTGGTGCAAAGTGCCCCTTTGATTGATTCAGGTGTAGCACGTCGCACCTAATCGCGAGTAGCGCAGCCAGTTGCCCAGAGGCCGGCTCCTACTGGAGCTTCCACTGCTGGTTCCAGGCGTTGTTGCAGGTCCAGACGCCCAGGGCCTTGGCGTCCTCGTCGTAGGTCAGGCAGTCCTGGTCGGTGATCCGGATCTGGTACTGGCCGCCGCCCTGGCTGACGAGCTGCCACTTCTGCTCGCCGGCGCCGGTCCACGGTTTGGCGTCGGCGTCGTAGGTCTTGGTGTTCTCGGTCAGCGCGAGGCCGGACACGGCACTGGTGATCTCGTAGCGGCCGTCGCCCACCGAGGTGAACTGCCAACCGGAGTTCTTGGCACCGCTGTTGCCAGCGAGGATCGAGGGACCCGAGGCGGACCCGGTGACGACCGGGCCCTGGCCGGTCTTCACCTTGGGGTAGACCAGACCGGCGATGGTGCCACCACCACCGCTACCGCCACCCTGGTGCGCCGGGATGCCGGGGGTGGGGTTGCCGCCCACGTTGACGCCCGGGGTCGTACCGGGGTTGGCGGGGATGCCGGGGGTGGGGTTGCCGCCCACGTTGACGCCCGGGGTCGTACCGGGGTTGGCGGGGATGCTCGGGGTCGCGGGGGTGCCGGTGTTGGGGTCGCCCGCGTTGGCCGCCGGCGTCGTGATCTCGCGGGCGGGGAAGTGGATGATCCGCTGGCTGTCGGTACAGGTGATCCGCACGCACGGCCTGCTGTTGGTCACGGTCCGGTCGGAGTCGTTGCCGACGAACGCCCAGTTCCCGTAGCCGCCGTCACCGTTGTTGGTGAAGGTCGAGTCACCCGAGAAGACCCAGATCCGGAAGTCGTCGTAACCGGTCGGGCCGCCCTCCGAGTCGTGGTGCTCCAGCTTGACGGTGGTGTCGACCAGCACCCCGTTCATGTCCGCCACGTAGGGGTTGTGGAACACGGGGCCGCTGCTGTAGAGGTCGGTTCCGTCGTACTTGAACACCATGATGTTGTAACCGGGTGCCGCAGCGCTCAGCTGGCCGGCCATCCCCTGGGTGAATGCTGCGTTGTCGGCCTGCGCGGTGAGGGCCGCGCTGCGGAAGCCTCCGATCATGGCACCGATCGAGTTGATCAGGGCCGAGTCGCAGTTGCCACCGCCCACGCTGTCCTGCCCTGAGCAGTCGTAGGCCGAAGCCTGCTGCGGCACGGCCATCAGCCCGGTCACGGCCAGGGCCGACAGGAGAGTGCCGGCGGCGACGCGTTGGGTGAGCGTGGTCGTCCGACGGGAGGAAGCGCGCATGCTGAAGTGCCCCGATCATTCGGTGTGGTGACGTTCGTCTGCGGAGGAGAGACGGTTCTTCGGAGGCTAGGGCCGCTCACAGCTCCCGCCCAGCGGCCTTGACGGCTCCCTGACGGAGTGCGGTGATCTTCTGCCCGTCCGGGCAACCGCGACCTGCGGGCCCGAGCTGGGACTCGCACTCGTCGTTCTCCGTCTCGGTCGGCCGCACCCAGCCGAGCTGGGCCCGGTCAGGGTGCGGACGCCAGGAGCCGTCGCACCGCCGTCGGCGTGTGGCCCAGGTGCTGGCGCATCGTCCGGGTCAGATGGGCCTGGTCGGCGTAACCGAGGTCGGCGGCGAGGGTGCTGAGACTCCGTTCGCCGGCCGCCAGGCGGTCGAGGGCCCTGCCGATCCGGACGCGGTGGCGGTAGCGAGTCACCGACACACCGAGTTCGTGCGGGAACGCCCGGCTCAGCCGGTAGGGAGAGACGCCGAGCAACTCGGCCAGCGAGAACAGCGTGTCGGAGGCCGGGTCTCCTTCGATGATCGCCTCGCGGGCGGCTGTCACGAGGCCCGGGTCGGGTCGGGCGCACGCTGCGGTGATCGGTGTTCGTCCGGTCACCGTCCGGCCGATGGCGGTCGACAGGAGAGCCAGCAGCTCCTCGGAGAGCGCGTAGTCGACATCACCCAGGTCCGCGGCGGCGAGCAGCCGGCGGTGGGCCAGGTCCAGGCGCGGGTCGACGTAGACCGTGTGCGCGACCGGGCCCGCGACGTCCCCGGCCAGGGAGCGCCACAGCTTCGGCGTCACGCTGATCGCGGTGCAGACATCGCCGCCGGCGGGATGGGCGAAGCACTCCTCCTCGCCCGGGGCCCCCACGTAGGCCAGGGTCGCGTCGATGTCGGCGGGCACGCCGGCGGCCATCCTGCGGAACCGGCCTCGGCGCACGAGCACCACGCGGTAGTCGCTGCGGACTTCCGGCATCGACCAGCGAGCGTGGTCGTCGCGGCAGGCCACCGCGCTGATGCCGAAGTCGGGACACGTGGCGACAGGAACGGCGGTGAGCACCCGTCGAACGCTACGTGGCGGGTCTGACAGCCGCGCAAGGATGTTCAAGACGCCGGCCTGCCGCCGAAAGCATGCTGGCGACGTGCGAGGGGCCGTTCCCTTCGTGCTTCGCCAGTACCGACATTCAGGAGTCATCGGCATGCCCGTTCTCAAGCAGCTCAGCACTGTCGTCCTCGACTGCGCAGATCCGGTCGCGCTCGCCGCGTTCTACCAGAAGGCCACCGGGTGGGAAATCACCTGCAGCGAGCAGGACTTCGTGTCGCTGGGCGACGGCGACAGCACCCCGGTCCAGCTCGCCTTCGTCCGCGTCGAGGGTTACCGGGCGCCGGGCTGGCCCGACGGCGCCAAGTACGTGCACCTCGACTTCACCGTCACCGACCTGGACGGCGCGACCGAGGAACTGCTCGGCTTCGGAGCTTCCCGGCCCGAGTTCCAGCCGGGCGACGGCGGGTGGGTCGTCCTCACCGACCCGGAGGGCCACCCGTTCTGTCTCGCCGCCGACACTTCCGACACCACCGGCAACTGAGCACCCCTCAGGGAGGAGAGCGACCCGTGGCATCGGGTCGCTCCGCCGGTGCTCACCGGTGCTCACCGGTGCTCGCCGTGGTCTGCGTGGGGCTCGTACGCTCCCACGCAGGCCGCGGCGAGGGGGGTGTCAGACGGCGATGCGTCCGCCGTCGACCGGCAGCACGGCACCATGCACGAAGCTGGACCGGTCGGTGGCCAGGTAGACGATGGCCTCGGCCACCTCCTGTGCGGTTCCCGGTCGGTGGGCCGGGGCCTGGGCGGCGAGGGCGTCCAGGGCTTCGGGCATCCCGGCGGTTCCCTCGGTCGCGGTGGGGCCCGGACTGACCGCGTTCACCCGCACTCCGCGCGGGCCGAACTCCGCCGCCCATGCCTTCGTCAGCAGGACCAGGGCGGCCTTGCTCGACCCGTACAGGCTCATGCCGTCCGCGCCGTACTCCGCGACCATCGTGGTGACGTTGACGATCGCGCCACGACCGCGCTCGGCCATGGCGGGGGCGAGCTCGGCGACCAGGAAGTACGGCGCCTTCACGTTCAGCCCGTACACCGCGTCGAAGTCGGCCTCGGCGACGTCGGCGGTCGGTCCGAACGGGAAGGCGCCGGCGTTGTTGACCAGGACGTCGATCTGCCCGACGAGCGCACTGGCCTGCCGGGCCAGCGCGCGGGCGGAAGCCTCGCCCCGCAGGTCGGCCGCTACGAAGTGACCCGCACCGCCGGCCGCCTCGATCTCCTGGACGACCCTCTTGCCGCGCTCGACATCGCGGCCCGACACCACGACGGTCGCTCCGAGCCCGGCGAGCGCCAGCGCGGTCGCCCGGCCGATACCGCTGGTCCCGCCTGTGACCAGCACCGAAGTACCAGAAAGCTCTGACATCACTACCCGCTCCCAGCTCTGTGTGTGCCCGTGAAGGGCCTGCCGGCCCAGCCGCTCCGTAGCGGTGGCGACTCGACCCGGGAGATGTAAGGCGCAGAGCTGCCGAGCACTTCCCCAGCGGTCAGACGCCCGGCCTATACCCCTCATAACTGCCACTTTGAGGTCGCTGACCTGGCTTTCACCGCCCCACGGCTGCCAGGCTCAGGCCTCCTGGGGCTGCTCCAGGGCCGCGATCAGGTGGCCGAGGTCGCGCCGGTGCGAGCCGGCGGGCCAGACCGCCCACGTGCGCCGCACGAGGGGGTGGCCGACCAGCGGCGACCAGGTGACGGTCGCGGGCAGGGGTTGGGACCAGCCAGGGGGAGCGAGGGTGAAGGCCCGGCCGGCGCCGACGGCGGCGAGTTTCACCTCGGCGATCAGGGACTGTCCCGTGGGGGGCTCGGGCCCGAGGTCGATGCCGTGGCTGCGCAGGATGGCGGTGAGGGCGTCGTACCAGGCGGGACTGCCGGAACGCGGGAAGCCGACCCAGTCCAGTCCGGTGAGCGCGTCCAGGCGGATCCCGTCCGGCCCGGCGAGCTTGGCGGCCAACTCCGTGGCCAGCAGCACGCCGAGGCGCTCCGCTACGACGAGCATCGCGTCGAGGTCCTGCCCGGTGGGGCGTTCGCGCAGCAGGCCGAGGTCGAGTTCGCCGCTGCGCAGCGCGGTGAGCTGGTCGGACGTCGACAGGTGGCGGGCCAGGACCCGGGTGACGGGATAGGCGTCGGCGAGGTCGGCCAGGGCGTGGGAGAGCAGCTCGGTGGGCAGTTCCAGCGGGATACCGATGCGCAGGACGCTGCCGTCGGCCGCGGTGTGGGCGGCCATGGCGGCCACGGCCCGGCCGTGGCGGGCCAGTACGGCACGGGCCTCGGTCAGCAGGGTCAGTCCGGCGTCGGTGGGCTGGACACCGGTGCTGCTGCGGACCAGCAGCTGAACACCGAACTCGCGCTCGAGGCCGACCACGGTCTGGGACAGCGCCGGCTGGCTGATGTGCAGCCGGCGCGCCGCCGCGGACAGGCCGCCCTCCTCGACGACCGCCACGAACGCACGCATCTCCCGCAGTTCCATGCGTCCATCGCATCACGGCTGCCACGACCGGCGCCATCACCGCCGGGTGCACCTCCCGCTCCGTCTCCGGCTGCGGCAGCGCGAACCCCTGGCGCGAGGCGCGTGTCCGGGATCACAGGGCGGTTCGCCACCTGGGCGAAATGCCGCGACCGCCGGAACGGTTGGCACCTGCACGCGTTCAATGCACGCGTGCACACCGTCTGGCACCTCCGAGGAGCACCCCCGTGACCGTCCCCGCGTCCTCCGTCTCCCGCTCGGCCGAGATCCTCTCCCGGCCGGTCGCGCTGAACGGCCTGACCGTCCCGAACCGCATCGTGATGGCTCCGATGACGCGCATGTTCTCCCCGGGCGGCGTCCCGGGTGAGGACGTGCGGTCGTACTACGCCCGTCGCGCCGCCGCAGGTGTGGGCCTGATCGTCACCGAGGGGACCTACGTCGGCCACGAGTCGGCCGGGCAGAGCGACCGGGTGCCGCGGTTCCACGGGGAGGAGCAGCTGGCCGGGTGGGCGAAGGTCGCCGAGGACGTGCACGCGGCGGGCGGCACGATCGTGCCGCAGCTGTGGCACATCGGCATGGTGCGCAAGCAGGGCGAGCCGCCCTACGCCGACGCCCCGGCCGTCGGCCCCTCCGGCATCCGCGTCGACGGCACCGAGGGCGCCGGCACGGCGATGACCCGGAGCGATCTGGACGACGTCATCGGCGCGTTCGCCGAGGCCGCCGCGGACGCCGAGCGCATCGGCTTCGACGGTGTCGAGCTGCACGGCGCCCACGGCTACCTCATCGACCAGTTCCTGTGGGCGGGGACGAACCGCCGCACCGACGCCTACGGCGGCGACTCCGTGGCCCGGACGAAGTTCGCGGCGGAGATCGTGGCCGCGGTCCGCGAGCGCGTCTCGGCCGAGTTCCCGGTGATCTTCCGCTACTCGCAGTGGAAGCAGGAGGCCTACGACGCCAGGCTCGCCGAGACCCCCGAGGAGCTGGAGGCGATCCTGGCCCCGCTCGTCGCGGCCGGCGTCGACGCCTTCCACGCCTCCACCCGCCGCTACTGGCTCCCGGAGTTCGAGGGCTCGGACCTGAACCTGGCGGGCTGGACCAAGAAGCTCACCGGCAAGCCCACCATCACCGTCGGTTCGGTCGGCCTCGACGGAGACTTCCTCCGCGGCTTCCAGGGCGAGGGCGCCCCGGTCCTGGGCATCGACAACCTCCTCGACCGCATGGAGCGCGACGAGTTCGACCTGGTCGCCGTCGGCCGCGCCCTGCTCCAGGACCCGCACTGGGCGGCGAAGGTGCTGGGGGAGCGGTTCGAGGAGCTGGCGCCGTACGACGCGGCGGCGCTGAAGACGCTGAGCTAGCGCCGGAAGCGGCCTGTCCGCACGGTGGGAAGCGTCGTCATGCTCTTCGTAGGGCATGACGGCGCTTCGTCATGACACGCGTTAGCGGCCGATCCTGTCCAGCTCGGCGAGTTCCTCGTCGGAGAGCGTGAGTCCCGCGCCGGCGACGTTCTCGCGCAGGTGCGCCGTCGACGAGGTGCCGGGGATCAGCAGGATGTTCGGCGACCGCCGCAGCAGCCAGGCCAGGGCGACCGACATCGGAGTCGTGTCCAAGCGGGCGGCTACGGTCGAGAGCGCCGAGGACTGCAGCGGGTTGAAGCCGCCGAGCGGGAAGAAGGGCACGTAGGCGACGCCCGCTGCGGCGAGCGTGTCGATCAACTCGTCGTCTTGGCGGTAGGCGAGGTTGTACAGGTTCTGCACGCACACGATCGGCGCGATCGCCTGCGCCTCGGCGACCTGTTGCGCCGTCGCGTTGCTCACGCCGAGGTGCCGGATCAGGCCCTGCCGCTGGAGTTCGACGAGCGTCTCGAACGGCTCGGCGAGCGAGCCGGGTTGGGGCCCCTGGGCGTTGCCGATCCGGAGGTTGACCAGGTCCAGCACCTCGAGGCCGAGGGCTTCGAGGTTCTCGTGGACGGAGCGGCGCAGGCTTTCCGGGTCTCGGGCCAGGGGCCAGCCGCCCTGCGGGTCGCGGGTCGCGCCGACCTTGGTCACGATGTGCAGCGATTCGGGGTATGGGTGCAGCGCTTCGCGGATCAGCTGGTTGGTGATGCTCGGCCCGTAGGCGTTGCTGGTGTCGATGTGGGTGATTCCGAGGTCGACGGCCGCACGGAGGACGGCGAGTGCTCCGTCGTGGTCGGCGGGCGGCCCCATGACCCCGGGGCCGGCGAGTTGCATGGCGCCGTAGCCGAACCGGGTGACGGTCAGGTCGCCCAGGGTCCAGGCGCCACCGGGAAGCGAAGTGGAGAGCGTGCTCATGCCGCTGCCTCTCGTGCTTTCGTGTTGGGCTGGATAGTGGTGCCCAACGGTTCCTTGCACCACTATGGATAGGCAGCTTCCTGACGGGAAGTAGGCACTCCGGAGTGCGTAAGTCACCCACGGGTGAGGGGAGCGGGCGATGGCGACGATGACGGCGGCCCAGAAGAGGGCGCAGACCAAGGCGGAATATGACGCTTTTCTGGCGGCATGCCCCAGCCGCAAGCTGCTCGACCGGATCTCCGACAAGTGGGTCACGCTGATCCTGGCCGCGCTGGGCAGCGACGGCTCGCACCAGCCAGGCATCGACTGCGCCGGTGAGCCCCGCTCGATGCGCTACTCGGAGCTGTCCCGCCTGCTGGCCGGCGTCGGCCAGAAGATGCTCACTCAGACGCTGCGCTCGCTGGAGCGTGACGGGCTCATCACCCGCACCGCGACGCCGACCGTGCCCGTCACGGTCTGCTACGAGCTGACCGACCTCGGCCTCTCATTGCACCAGATGATGCGCGGCCTCAAGTCCTGGGCCGAGATGAACATGGACGACGTGCTCGCCAACCGCGCGACGTACGACACCCGCGTCCTCTGAACCAAAGAGTGGGGGCGTCACCGACCGCGCCGAGGGCCGGGGCCGAAATATCTCCGACGAACGTTGAACTCCTCCCGAGCCGCGTGCGTGTTGAGGGTGCGAGCGTCACGAAGACGCACAGAGCGCCTCAAACCACCTCTCTTCTGGGGGAATTCGCCATGCCCAAGCTCACCGACCGCCGCATGCTCACCAGCCGCCGCCTGCTCGCCGCCTCCGGCATCTGCGTCCTGGCCCTTGCCGTCAGCGCCTGCGGCAGCAGTGCGAGCAGCAGCCACACCAGCGGCAACGGTGCGGCGGCCGCGCCCGGCCCCGTCGCGGCCACCGCCCCCGCCACCACGCCTGCCGCCCCCGCCACGCCCGGTGCCGGTGCCGGTGCGTCGGTCCAGCTCGTCGCGGTGAACTCCGCGCAGCTGGGCCCGATCGTGACGGATGCGGCCGGGCGCACCCTGTACCGCTTCGACAAGGACACCAACAAGCCGTCCGCCACCAACTGCACCGACGCCTGCGCGGTGAAGTGGCCGCCCGCCACCGTCGCGGACAAGGTGGAGGTCAACGGCGTCAGTTCGGCGCTGGTCGGCAGCGTCACCCGGCCTGACGGCAGCAAGCAGCTGACGCTGAACGGCTGGCCGCTGTACCGCTTCGCCGGTGACAGCGCGGCCGGCCAGGTCAACGGGCAGGGTGTGGGCGGCACTTGGTTCGCGAGCACGCCGGAGGGCAAGAAGGCCCAGAGCGCCGGACCGGGCTCCGCACCGGCGGCCTTCCCCAACTCCTCGCAGAGCAGCGGCTATTCGGGCGGTAACTCGGGCAGTGGCTCGGGTGGCTACTCGGGCGGTTACTGACGGATGGCCGTCAGCCGGCGGGCCTGCCATCCGGCCGGGCCCGCCGGCTGACCAGCGGTTCGCGCCCCGCGATCGCCTTGCTTCCCGGGCAGGCCCTGGACAGACTGTCGCAGGTGAACCAGCTCCGCCGCCACCCGTCGTTCGGACGCGCCGCACTGCCGACCGGCATCCTGCTCTGCCTGGTGCTGGGGCTGTCCCTGCTCTTCGTGCGCCTGTGGCCGACCGGCTCCCCAGATTCCCAAGGTTCCCCGGGCTCCCCCGACTTCGTCCCGATCGCGGCCGTGGCCACCCAACGGGCCGCCACCCCACCCGGACCGCAGGCGTCCACCGGCTCGTACCGCGAGGACTGCGGTCGCAACCAGGACGGGCACCGCAACGCCGACAACCTGGTGATCTCACCGGGGGTCGTCGGCGGCGCCCACCACGTGCACGACTACGTGGGCAACCTCTCCACCGACGCGCTGTCCACCGACGCGAGCCTGGCCGCCGCCGGGACGAGCTGCGCTGACGGCGACCGGTCAAGCTACTTCTGGCCGGTGCTGCGCCGCACCGACCGGAGCCTGCGCACGGACGGCGAGCACGGCAACGTGGGGGAGATCCTCACGCCGCAGGCGGTGTCGATCGAGTTCCTCGGCAACCCGTGGAGCCAGGTCGTCCCGATGCCCCGCTTCCTGCGGCTGCTGGAGGGGGACCCGACGGCAGCCACCGACGGCGGGGAGCAGGCCCGGGCGCAGTGGGGCTGCGCGGGCTTCCCCGGCCGGTCGACCAGCCGCTACCCGCTCTGCCCGGCCGGCGACCTGCTGACCCGCACCTTCGACTTCCCCAACTGCTGGGACGGGCGCAGCACCGACACGCCGGACCATCGCACCCAGGCGGTGTTCCCGGGCGGCTCGGGCGCCTGCCCGCACGACACCTTCCCGATCCCCCACCTACAGGTGACGGTGAGTTACCAGCCGCCGCCGGGCCAAGCGTTCGCCCTGGACGCCTTCCCGGAACAGCGGCACAGCCCGGTCACCGACCACGGCCTGTTCATCGACGTGATGAGCGACCAGCAGATGGCCGCCGTGGTGGCCTGCCTGAACCAGGACCGCGCCTGTGGTGACGACCGTTGAATCCGTTGAATCCGTTGAACGCGTTGAACGCGTTGAACCCGTCGGCCGCGCCGTACGTGCCTGCTTTGACGGATCCCGACGGAGGAGTGGGCGGATGGCAGGGGCACGATCCAGCGCCCGGTACGGTGCGGCTGACGAGGCGTTGATCCGGACGCTCTACGAGGAACACGGCGGCGCGCTGCTCGCCTACGCGATCCGGTTGACCGGTGACCGGGCGGCCGCGGAGGACGTGGTGCAGGAGACCCTGATCCGCGCCTGGCGGCACCCGGAGGCGCTGACCGAGGCTCGTGGCTCGGTCAGGGGCTGGCTGCTGACGGTGGAACGCAACCTGATCACCGACCGGTTCCGCGCCAGGGCCGCCCGGCCGCCGGAGGTCGCCGAGGTGTCCGAGGCGCTGGCGACGGTGCCGGTGGAGCGCGACCACGCCGACACGGTCGTCGAGTCCATGGCGATGATGGAGGCGCTGGAGCAACTCTCCGCCGACCACCGGGCGGTGCTGCACTCCATCTACTTCCAGGGGCAGTCGGTCGCCGAGGCCGCCGAGCAACTGGGCGTACCCGCGGGAACGGTCAAGTCCCGGGCGCACTACGCGCTACGGGCGCTGAAACAGTCGTACACGGGCAGGCCCAACGGGTGGAAGGGAGCGGTGGCATGAGCAGCGAGCAGCGGGAGCAGCGGGAGCAGCGGGAGCAGCGGGAGCACGGACACGAGCAGAGCGTGGAGTCGCTGGGTGCCTACGCTCTGGGCGCGTTGGAGCCGGCGGAGGCGGCGTCGCTGGAACGGCACCTGCTGAACTGCGAGTCCTGCCGGAACGAGGTGGCCGACATGCGGGATCTCGAGCGGATGCTGGGCGAGGTGCCGCCCGAACTGTTCGTGGACGGGCGCCCCGAGGGCGGTGACCTGCTGCTGCAGCGCACCTTGCGCCAGGCCCGCGCCGAGCGGGGGTCACAGCAGCGGCGGCGCTGGGTGCTGGCCGGTGCGGCCGCCGCGGTCGCGGCCGCGGCGGTGCTGGGTGGCGGTGTCCTGCTGGGCCGGAGCACGGCGCCCACCTCGCAGGCCGTCGCGATCGGCCCCGGGGCGTCGGTCAACCCGGTCCCGTCGAGCAGCGTCTCCCCGCCGCCGCCCGGCACCAGGACGGCCTCGGCGACGGACCCCGCGACGGGCGCGCGGATGACCCTCACCATGACCCCGGCGGCCGGCTGGGTGCGGGTCAGCGCGGCGGTCACCGGGATTCCCGCCGGCCAGCGCTGCCACCTGGTGGTCCACAGCGGTGGCGGGGCGAGCAGCGAGGCGGGCAGCTGGCTGGTCTCCACGGTCGGTGCCACCGCCGGCACCACCCTGGACGGATCGGCGCTGGTCGCACCAGCGGACGTCACGTCCGTGTCGGTGGTGAACGACTCGGGCCAGACGTTCGTCACCGTCCCGCTGTGAGGGCCACGGGACTCCCGCCGGAGCACCCCGCCCCGCCCGGATACTCCCCGCGCGGTACGCCAGGTGCCGCCGCCCGCACGACGCGCCGACCCACCCCCGCGCGGGACGCTCAAGGGAACGGACCCGGTAGGGCCGGGTCGAACCCGAGGAGATGGACCTGATGAACGCGACGACGGCGACAGCCCTGCTGGCCGACGGCCACTGGCACGGCGGCCCGTGGTTCCTGCTCTTCCCGCTGATCTGGCTGCTCTTCCTGGTCTTCGTCTTCGCGACCCTGCGCCGCACCGCCTGGCGCCGCGGCTGGCGGGGCCCTCACGGCCCCTGGGCCAACGGCGGCTCGCAGGCCTCGCCGCTGGCGGTGCTGGGGGAGCGGTACGCGCGCGGGGAGATCGACGAGGACGAGTACCGGGCACGGAAGGCGACGCTGACGGAGGACGAGCGGGGGGACGGGGGGAAGTAGGCGGCGTCCTCGGCCCCCACACGTGGGGGCCGAGGACGATCCCTACGACCCACCGTGGTGCCGCACAAGCTCCGATAAGCGGAACCTGTACCTACCGAAACGATTACTTTCCGTTACAATCGATCCCATGGAAACCCTGGATGTCGACCGCTCCGACGCCGCCTACCGCGCCTGGCTCAAGGAGGCGGTCCGCCGTGTGCAGGCCGATGCCAACCGCTCGGCCGACACGCACCTGCTGCGCTTCCCGCTCCCGGCCGAGTGGGGGATCGACCTGTATCTCAAGGACGAGTCCACCCATCCCACCGGCAGCCTGAAGCACCGGTTGGCGCGTTCGCTCTTCCTCTACGGGCTGTGCAACGGGTGGGTCCGGCCCGGCAAGCCGGTGATCGAGGCGTCCAGTGGTTCCACGGCGGTCTCCGAGGCGTACTTCGCGAAGCTGATCGGGGTGCCGTTCATCGCGGTGATGGCCAAGACCACCAGCCAGGCGAAGATCGACCTGATCGAGTTCCACGGCGGCAGCTGCCACCTGGTGGACGATCCCAGCGAGGTCTACGAGACCTCGAGTCGGCTCGCCGCCGAGACCGGTGGGCACTACATGGACCAGTTCACCTACGCCGAGCGGGCCACCGACTGGCGCGGCAACAACAACATCGCGGAGTCGATCTTCGCCCAGCTGCGCCTGGAGCCGCACCCCGAGCCGGCCTGGATCGTGGCGACGGCCGGCACCGGCGGCACCTCGGCAACCATCGCGCGCTACGTGCGGTACCAGCAGTACGACACCCGGATCTGCGTGGCCGACCCGGAGAACTCGTGCTTCTTCGACGGCTGGGTCAACCACGACCCGGAGGCGGTCTGTGAGCGCGGTTCGCGGATCGAGGGGATCGGTCGGCCGCGGATGGAGCCCAGCTTCGTGCCAGGGGCGATCGACCGGATGATGCGGGTTCCTGACGCCGCGTCGATCGCCGCGATCCGGGTGCTGGAGCGGGTGCTCGGCAAGCGCGCGGGGGCCTCCAGCGGTACCGGGCTGTGGAGCGCGCTCGCCATCGTGGCGGAGATGCGCGGGCGGGGCGAGCGCGGCAGCGTGGTCACCCTGATCTGCGATCCGGGTGACCGGTACCTGGACAAGTACTACGCCGACTCCTGGGTCGCCGCCCAGGGCCTGGACCTCGGCCCCTACGAGCGGGACCTGGAGGCGTTCCTGAGCGGAGCGAGCGGTGCTCGGCTGACTCGTCCGGGTGCTGCCGGGTCTGTCTGAACGACTGTCAGACCTCGGTGGCGGCGCGGGCGATGTCGCCGAGGAGGGCGGCCAGTTCGGCGGGCGCGGACAGGAAGGGGGAGTGGCCGGTGTCGAGTCGTTCGACGCGGGTGGCACGTGCGGACATCTGCTCCTGCCGCGCGGGCGGGAGTGCCTGGTCACGTTCGCAGACCACGTAGGTGGAGGGCACGGTCCGCCACGCCGCACGGGTCACCGGCTGCTGGAACGACCGCACGCTCTGCTCGACGAGCCGGCCGACGGCGTGCTCGGCCTGGTCGTCGGGCAGGTCCCCGTACAGCGAGGCGCGGGGGTCGTCGAAGATCCCGGGGTTGGTGCGGGTGAGGTCCTCTTCCTCGGGCCCGGAGATGGCGTGGCCGTGGATGCCGCCGAGGGAGTCGCCCTCCGCCGGCAGGTAGGCCGCGAGGTACACCAGGTGGGCGATGTCCGCCTGCTCGACGGCCGCCTGGGTGACCGGGAAGCCGCCGTACGAGTGGGCGACGACGACGACCGGGCCTTCCAGCTGCCGCAGCTGCGCCGTTATCTCCTCGGCGTCGTCGTACATGCCGGCGGTGGGCGTGCGCTGCGGGCCGGCGCTGGGCAGGTCGACCGTGTGGGACCGCCAGCCGCCGGCTGCGAGGGCCTCCCGCAGAGCGGTCCAGCAAGTGGACCGGTGCCAGGCGCCGTGGACGAGGAGGAAGGACGGGCGGACCGGGGCGGTCGACATGCTGCTGCTCCTGGTGGCGTGACGAACTGAACGGCCGAACCGGTGGGCCGCTCCAGCGAGTCTGGGCCGCCTGCGGCGATTCAGTAAGTCGGAGCCCTTTTTGTGCGCGGATCCGACATCCTGGACGCCAGGAAGACGAATCTCGACACATTCACCCCCGCCCCCGGGTGGCGCTCTAGTGCAGCAACTCCTGCCAGTTGGCGGGGACCTTGCCCCGCGGGCCCGGCGTCGGCTGGTCGGCAGGATGGGAGGTCGGCGGACTCAGGGGCGGGCCCTCGTAGTACTCGCCGGTCTCCACGTTCCAGAACCAGTCCTCGCCGGGTTCGAAGCTGGTCAGGAAGGGGTGTCCGGTCGAGCGCGCGTGGTTCGTCGCGTGCTGGCCGGGTGACGAGTCGCAGCAGCCGATGTGCCCGCAGGCCGCGCACCGGCGCAGGTGCAGCCACCACCCCTGACCGTCACCGCCCAGGCACTCCGCGCAGCCGTCGCCGCTCGGTGTGGCGCTCGGGTCGATGCCCGGGATCCGGTACTCCGTCATCGCTGCCTCCTCGGTCCTCGGCCGTCCTCACCAGCCTGACCCGGCGGGAGAATTGGTGCCAGCCCGGCGGCGCGCGAGGCCGCCCGTCCGCGGCCTACGCTGGGATGCAGGGGGCAGAGCTGCCTGGGAGCTGCGATGGCGACGGCAAGATGGTTCTTCGAGCCCAGCCACACCGGCGCGGAGTTCCGTGCCAGACACATGATGGTCACCTACGTGCGCGGTCAGTTCAAGAACGTGCACGGCTTCCTGGAGGTCGACCCGGAGGAGCCGGAGAAAGCCCTGGTCGAGGCGACGATCGACGCGACCCAGGTCTACACCGGCGCGCCCGAGCGTGACGCACACCTGCGCAGCGCCGACTTCTTCGACGTCGAGCACCACCCGACCTGGAGGTTCGTCGGGTCGCGAGTCCACCAGGTGAGCGCGAGCGGGTTCGAGGTCACCGGCGATCTCACCATCCGCGGCGTGACGCGACCCGTCGTCCTGGAGGTGAGCTATCTGGGCCAGTGGGACACGCCCTGGTGGGAGGGTGAGCAGAACCTCGGACCCAGGCGGCGTGCCGGGTTCACGGCCAAGACCCGGATCAACCGTCACGACTTCGGCGTGAGTTGGAACGACGGCCTCGACCGGGGCGGCGTGGTGGTCAGCGATACGGTCGACGTCGCGATCGACATCGAGGCCGTCCTCGAATCCCCCGGGACGACGGCTTCTTCGTCCTCGCCGCCGGCCTGACCGCAGTCAGCGCACGGCCCGGACACCCCCGGCGGTGAGCGGTTGGCCAGGCTCGGGGATGCGCACGGGAGCGGGCCGCGACGGCACCGTGTCGTCCGCCGGCGCGGTGGCGCGCGCGGCCACGCCTTCTCGCGCCACCGAGACGATGAGCTCCCGCAGCCGCTCGACGTACAACCGCATGTTCTTGTCCGCGACGCCGGTGTCTGGATAGCGGCTGGCGAACTGCAGGCCCTCGTGGAGCCTGGTGATCCACGCGCACACCTGGTCGCCGTACGAAACCCGCAGCAGCGAGTACGCCTTCAGGTCCTGCCAGCGCTCCGCTCCCGGGATGCCGCGCGCGTCGACGAACGAGACGATCGAGTACAGGTCCGGAGATGTGGGCCGGAAGTCGGAGCCCAGCAGCTGGAGCACACGGGCGATGGGCATCCTGGACAGCGGACGGTTCGCGCGCAGCGCCGCGCGCACCGTCTCCAACGCGCTGTCGAAATCGGGCGTCCGCGCCACGGGAACCTCGATCGGCGCGCCGCCCACGTACCAGCCCACCGAGTCCGTCCACTGGGAACGCGCCCTGGTGTGGAAGGGCACGACGGTGCGGTACACCTGCTGCCCGGCGTCCTCGCGGACGATGAGAGCGGTGGCCGCGAGGACGCCGCTCAAGCTCCCGCCGTACGGGCGGCAGTACGCCTCGAAGGCGGCCGCATCCGAGGCGTCCACCAGCATCTCGTGCATGAACTTCTGGGTCGGCAGCGGCCCTTCGGGGTCGAGACCGAGGTCGAGGGGGAAGTTCGGCAGCTTCCCGTCACACCGGTTGACGAACTCCCGCCAGCGAGTGACGACCGCGTGCGTGTCGTCGATCTGATCAGCGCTCGCGCGCTCGGTCGCGCAGAAATCGACGTAACTGGCGACCGGTGCCGCGTCCACGGCGCGGCCGTCGAGGCCGGCCGCGTAGAGTTCGTGAATCTCCGCGGTGATCCGCTGGAGCGAGTACGCGTCGACGTTGGTGTGGTCGAACGCCATGTAGACACTCGTGCTGTCGTCCCGGACGGCAGCGGCGAAGATGAAGTTCGGCCAGCTGAGCGCGTCCGCCGCGAGATCGAAGCGGTCCTGTAGGTACTGGGTCAGCCTCGCCGCGTCGGGGAAGTCGCCGATGTCCTCGCGGTGCAGCACGACGGCATCGGCATCCAGCGTGAAGCGTCGCATCTCGTCGCCGACCCAGCGCAACCCGCTGCGCAGCGTCTCGTGTCGAAGCGTCCAGGCCCGCAGCGCGCCTTCGAGGACGTCGAGATCGACCCGTCCCGGGATGTCGAACGCGGTGCCGAGCCAGGTCGGTACGAACAAGCCGGCTTGGCGTACCGCCCGCGCTGTTCGAACGTGGGCTTCCTGCACGTACGCGGGCGGGCGGGAATCGTCCGGCAGACCGGTCGCGACCTCGACGGCCGTCGGATGCAGGGTCCACTCGACGAGACGTCCGGGCCGGATCTCGCAACGCTGGATGTCGGTCACTCGCACGAGGTCTCCGTTCGCATGCCCCGGGACACGGACGGGGTGAGGGCGGACACAGGTGAGCGCGAGGTAGCGGCCGTCGGCCGCGCCGGGAGGTGTCACCGCCACGCGGGTCGCCGTCGATCCACGCCCGGAGGGCATCGCTCAACGGCACAACCAGCCCAACGATCGGATGATCCCGGAGAAACGCCCAGACCGATTCGGGCTGACCTCGCCGGTTCACCACCGGACGGGGGCGCGGCGCCCTAGCCGAGCCCACCGAACGGGCCGCGGCGCCCTGGGGCCTCTCTTACGGATCTTGCCGGGCGCGCGACGCCGGGCATCCCGCCTGGACGCACCGGCGAATCATCCAAGTACGACCCAGTACGAGGACGATCCGCCGGCACGCCCAGCCGGGCGCCCACCGCCGTGCGCTGATCCGACAAGATCCGTAAGAGAGGCCCTAGCCGAGCCCACCGGACGGGGCCAGCACCAGCTCCCGCACCTGCTCCCGAGCCGCCTCGCCCGCCTCGGGCGACAGCGCCGCGTCGGTGACCCAGGTGTCCACCTCGGCCAGCTCGGCGAAGGTCGACAGGCCGACCACGCCCCACTTGGTGTGGTCGGCCACCACCACGACCCGGCGGGCCGAGGCGACGAAGTTCCGGTTGGTCTCCGCCTCGGCCAGGTTCGGGGTGGAGAGCCCGGCCTCGGGGGAGAGGCCGTGGGTGCCGAGGAAGAGCAGGTCGAAGTGGAGCGAGCGGATCGCCCGGTCCGCGACGGGGCCGACCAGCGAGTCCGAGGGGGTGCGCACCCCGCCGGTCAGCACCACGGTGGTGCCGGTCCCCTCGCCCTGGCGCTGGGCCCGCTCGAAGACGTCGGCGACCCGGACCGAGTTGGTCACCACGGTCAGCGGGCCGATCGTCACCAGGTGCTGGGCCAGCGCAAAGGTCGTGGTCCCGCCGGAGAGCGCGATCGCGCTGCCCGGCGTCACCAGCGCGGCGGCCGCCCGGGCGATCTCCTCCTTGGCCGAGAGCTCGAGGGTCGACTTCGCCTCGAAGCCCGGCTCATGGGTGCGGGCCTCCTCGACCGGCACCGCGCCGCCGTGCACCTTCTCGATCGCGCCGACCTTGGCCAGCGCGTCCAGGTCCCGGCGGATCGTCATGTCCGACACGTTCAGCCGTCGGGTCAACTCGTTGACCCGCACTCCGCCGCGCCGTCGTACTTCGTCCAGGATCAGCGCCCGGCGCTGCTCGGCGAGCAGGTTGCTGTTGTCGGCCACGTACGCCGCCCCGCCTTTCGTCGTTCCGTTCTTATAGTCATCCTGCCACGTCGGCTCACCCGCGCGGGAGCGGCAGGTCGGCGGGAACCAGGAGTTGGAGGTCCTCGGTGGACGGGTCCGGCAGCTGGGCCACCCGCATCGCGTGGCGCTCGATCATCGTCTCGAAGACCTGCCGGGCGGTGCGGCCGTTGCCGAAGCTGGGGCCGCGGTGCAGGGTGGCGAAGTGGCCGAGCAGCGCCTGCTCGGTGGCCTCGGCCAGCTGGTACTCGTGTTCCACGGCCTGGGTGCGGGCGATCGCCAGCAACTCGGCGTCGGTGTAGTCGGGGAACGCGATGGTGCGTGAGAAGCGCGACGAGACACCGGGGTTGGAGCTGAGGAAGCGCTCCATCTCGGCCGTGTAGCCGGCCACGATCACCACCACCTCGTCGCGGTGATCCTCCATCAGTTTCACCAGGGTGTCGATCGCCTCCCGGCCGAAGTCCCGGGCGCCGTCCTCGGGGGCCAGCGTGTAGGCCTCGTCGATGAACAGCACCCCGCCCCTGGCCTGGTCGAAGGCGGCCTGGGTGCGGATCGCGGTGGAGCCGATGTGCTCGCCGACCAGGTCCACCCGGGCCACCTCGACCAGGTGGCCGCGCTGCAGCACCCCGAGTGAGGCCAGGATCTCGCCGTAGAGCCGGGCCACCGTGGTCTTGCCGGTGCCGGGGGAGCCGGTGAAGACCAGGTGGCGGCGGAGCGAGGGCGCCTTCAGCCCGGCCTGCCGGCGCCGGCGGCCGACCGAGATCAGGTCGATCAGGGTCCGCACCTCCTGCTTCACGGTGGCCAGCCCGATCAGCGCGTCCAGCTCGGCCAGCGCCTCGTCGGCCGGGCGGCAGTCCGGGATTGGCGTGATCTGCGGCGGGGCGACGAGCGCGGGGGACGAGGTCAGCTGCGCGGTGCGCGGGCCCGGCACGTTCTCCGCCGGGGCGGGCGCCGCAGCGGACCTGGCCGGGGCGGTGCTCGCGGCCGCCACGTCGTCCGAGGTGCAGGCCTCCACCACCGGGCCCGGCTCGGCGAACTCGAAGCCGGCCCGCCCGTTCTGCTCGGCCCGGCAGCGGGTCAGCGCGGTGCGGCAGCCGTCGATCACATGGAAGCCGAAGCCCTTGCCCTGCACCGCCCGGCAGTCCTCGAAGCTGCCCCGGCCCTGCGCCGAGACGTACACCGCCGCTTCGGTGCTGCCGCGCACCACGCAGTCGCGCAGCACCGGATCGGCGCCTTTGGTGACGATCACACCGGTGGCCACGTCCGAGATCTCACAGTCCGTCAGCAGTCCGCCGCTGCCGTGGTCGCGGAACCAGAGCCCGGTGCCCGCCGAGCGCACCTTGCAGCGCTCCAGCGCCACGCTCGCGCCCGAGCTGACCGAGACGGCCGAGCTGCGGATCTCGCTGAACGAGGTGTCGGCGACGGTGGCCCGGGAGTCCCGGTCCAGCACGAAGAGCGCGTCCGGCAGGTTGTGCAGGGTGCAGTCGGTCAGGGCCAGTCGGGCGCCGTCGCTGACCCAGATCGCCGGGTAGTCGCCGGTGCTGTCCTCGATCACGCAGCTGGTCGCGGTGGCGCTGGTTCCGGTGTCCCAGACCGAGAGCGCGCCGCGGCCGAAGGCCCGCACGGTGCTGCGCTCCAGCGTCAGGGTGGCCCGGTCCCGCAGGTCGGCGGCGTTCTCCGGCAGCTCGTGCAGCCGGCAGTCGACCAGGTGCAACTCGGCCTCGGTGTCCAGGGTCAGGCCGTTGCCGGTGACCCGGTGCACCGAGCAGTCGGTCAGCCGGCCCACCGCCCTGGCCTCGGCCTGCACGCCGCTGCCCTTGATCTCGTACAGCTCGCAGCCGGTCAGCTCGGCCAGGGTGCCCGGGTCGGTGAGCAGCACCCCCGCGCCCACCGTGTGGTGCAGCCGGCAGCGGTTCAACCGGGCGGTGGCGCCTTCCAGCACCGCCAGGCCGGCCTGCCCGGCCTCGGTGATCTCGCACTCCTCGAACCGCGCGGTGGCGCCGCCGCGCAGCCGCAGGCCAAGGCCCGACGGATTGCTGACGGTGCATCCGGTCAGCCGTGCCTCGGCCTGGTCGGCCACCTCCACGCCGACCGCCGAGTGGGTGTCCACCCGGCAGCCGATCAAGGTGGCGTCCGCCTCCGGGCCCTCGATCCGCACGGCGGCGGCCGAGCTGTTGAAGCCCTCGATCACCAGGTCGCGCACGGTGGCGGCGGCGGTCACGGTGAGCGGCACACCGGCGGGCGGGTCGATCCGCACGGTGCCGGGGCCCTCGGCGGGCAGCAGCGTGACCGCCTTGTCGAGCAGCACGTTCTCCCGGAACACGCCGGGACGCACCGTGACCGTGTCGCCGGGCTCGGCGGCGGCCAGCGCCTCGGCCAGCGTCTGGTACTCCCCGGCGCGACGCCGCCAGCGCGAGCCGCTGTCCTGCGTGACCCGGACCCTGTGCTCACTCATGACGGTGCTCACTCATGACGCTGCGTCGTCCCGCCTTCCACTGCTCCTGCCGTGCGCCTCACCGTAGCGTGCTTGCCTGGGCCTTCCGCTGCTAAGCGGCTGGGAGCCGCTCGCCCCGGGCCAGCACCGTGACCTGGTCGCCCACCCGCAGGGTGCCGAGCGCGGGCCCGGTCACCAGGTCGGGGCGGTCGGGAATCAGGTTGACGCCGAAGACCGCCTTCTTGTCGAAACGTCGGCGCTTGTTCAGGGTGCGCAGCGGCTCCTGGCCCAGCCGCTCGCCGCTCTCCTGGTCGGTGGTGGTCACGATGCAGCGCCCGCACAGCTTGACGGCGCGGAAGGTCAACTCGCCGACCCTGACCCGGCGCCAGCCCTCCTCCTCCCAGGGCTCGGTGCCGTCGATCACCAGGTTCGGGCGGAACCGCTCGGTGGGCAGGGCGGGCCGCTCGGCCTCGGCCAGCCAGGCGTTCAGCGCGGCCAGCGAGGCGGTGGTGGTCGCCAGCAGCGGGTAGCCGTCGGCCATGCTGACGGTCTCGCCCGGCGCGCCGAAGGCGGGATCGATCCGCCGGGCCAGCGGATCCTCAAGGCAGAGCAGCCGGACCTCGCCCAGCTCGTGCGGGCCCAGCCGCTCGGCGAACCAGAGCTGGGCCTTCGCTTCGGCCTCGACGGCGGCGAACCGGTTGCCCCACACGTCGCCCTCGGCGGGGATGGCGCCGTCCTGCGCCCGGGGCACGGGTATCCGCAGCTCGTCGCCCTCGGGGGAGGTGACCAGCAGGGCGTCGTCGTCGGCGAGTTCGATCCGGTACCGGGCGAGTTCGGGGAGGTCGCGCTGGGTGACGGCCAGGCCGCCCGGGCGGGCGAGCATCCAGCGCCGGTCTCCGCGCAGCCCCCAGGGTTCCACGACGGCGTGCGCGAGGTCCTGCCGGTACATCGATTTGACGGGGTATCGGTGCAGTCCGGTGAGGAGTGGCATGTGCCCATCCTGCCAGCTCGCGAATGCGCTCCTGACCTGCCGCCGCCCGGTCGCCGGTTTCGGGCGAATACGCACGGGCCGCCCGGCACACCGTACTTCGGTGTTCCGGGCGGCCCGTGAATGACCGTCCCCCTGGTTGTCGCCTGCTCAGCAGACCGGCTGCCGCATGGCTCAGTAGGCCTGCCCCTGGTAGGGCTGGCCCTGCTGCGGCGCCTGGCCGAACTGCGGCTGGCCCATGGGCTGCTGCTGACCGAAAGGCTGCTGCTGGCCGAACTGCGGTTGGCCGAACTGCTGCTGACCGGCCGGTTGCTGCTGCCCGGCGTAGCCCTGCGGCGGTTGCGGGGCCGGCGCCTGCTGGCCGCCGAACTGCTGGCCCGGCTGCTGGAAGAACTGCTGCGGCGGCATCGGGCGGACCGGAGCCACCGAGGCGGGCGTCATCGGCCCGCTCGGCCGGAAGGCGCCCGGCTGCTGGTCCCAGGGCTGCGGCGCGGGCGGCTGGGCGTAGCCCTGCTGCTGCATCGGCGCGCCGGGCACCCGAGGACCGGGCACGTACGGCTGGCCGCCGAAACCGGGGCCGGGCTGCGCGCTCTGGTAGCCGGGGCTGCTGGGGCCCGGGCCGAGCGCCAGTCTGGCCGGCGGCAGGGCGGGGAGCAGGCTGGTCGACTCCAGTGCCGAGCCGCCGTAGCCGCCCGCCATACCGGGCGCCGGGGGGAGCGCGGCCGGCACGTTGATCGGCGCGATCTGGGGGACTCCGCGCTCTGCGACCAAGCTGTCGTAGATGGGCGTGCCCGACGAGAAGGACGGAGGGTAGTAACCGACTCCGTCGTAGGAGCGGGGCGAGGTCATGGGGCATACCGTAAGCCCAGAATGCGCCCCTGAGGAGTCTGGGAGGGGTGGCAGTTCGAGTGTTTACGCAACCTTCGCCAAGGCAAACCTGGCGAACGGTCAGAGAACGGACATTTTGCCGATGTTTTTCGGTCAATCTCGGTCATGAGAACGGAGTGAGCCCCCCGCACCGGGGGGCTCACTCCGGCGCACGCCGTCATCGCGCGACACCGGCCTCGGGCCTCTGATCAGCTACGCTGCAGTGCCTGGGCGGGGAAACCCGGCTGCGCGACCACCTCGGCGGTGCAGAACGCGCAGCGCGAGGCGGCGGCCGGAATCCGGCTCAGGCACTGCGGGCAGTCCGCCTTGGCCGACTCGGTCGCCTTCGGCTTCTCCAGCCGCGCCTGCAGCCGACCCACCGGCAGCACCACCGCGAAGTAGATCACCGCGCTCACCAGCACGAAGCTGAGCAGCGCGTTCAGGAACGCGCCGTACGGGAAGCTGGTCCCGGCGATCGCGAAGCTCTCCTTGGTGAAGTCGCCCACCGCACCCATCGCCACCCCGATCAGCGGCGTCAGGAATGCCGTGACGAAGCCGGTGACCACGGCGGTGAAGGCCGCGCCGATGACGATGCCGACGGCCAGGTCGACGACGTTTCCGCGCAGCAGGAAGCTGCGAAAGCCCTTGAACACGGCACTGACTCCAGGGGGATCACGCGGGGCGGTGGCCCGGCCCGCTTTCGGGGCTCATCCTGACCGGGCCGGGGCGTGGTGGTCCACTCAGGATCACCCGCTCTGCCCAATGCTGGTACGGAAGTTGACGTGCCGTCAGGCGATCCGCATACGCACCCGCCGGGTACGGCGGGGAGCAGCGGCGCAAGCGGGCGTGCGGGCGGGTGGTGGTCCTGGCCGCCACCGTGTTGACGGCTGCGGCGCTCGGGTCGGACCGGTTGGGGAGGGACTCTCTCGGTCCCGACCACCGGCGATCCCGACCGAGGCCTGTCGCCCCGCCCTGGTCGGGCGCATACTGATCCGCACGGCGCGTGCCGTGCGACCGGACCTGCGGGGGCCCGGCGCGGCGGGCCGTCGGAGGGGATGGGCGAGTTCTCGATGCCTGGCGTGATCATCGCTGTGGTGGTGCTCGGGGTGCTGTTCCTGGCCAGCAGCGTCCGGGTGGTCCAGCAGTACGAACGTGGTGTGGTGTTCCGGCTCGGGCGGGTGCGCAGCAAGGTGCGCGAGCCAGGGCTGACGGTGCTTCTGCCGGTGGCGGACCGGATGCGCAAGGTCAATGTCCAGGTGATCACCATGCCGGTGCCGGCACAGGAGGGGATCACCAAGGACAACGTCACGGTCCGGGTCGACGCGGTGCTCTACTACCGGGTGGTCGAGCCGGTGCGCGCCACGGTGGACGTGCAGAACTACGCCTTCGCGATGCTGCAGGTCGCGCAGACCTCGCTGCGGTCGATCATCGGCAAGAGCGAGCTGGACGACCTGCTCTCCGGGCGTGAGCAGTTGCACCGGGGCCTGGAACTGATGCTGGAGAGCCCGGCGCTCGGCTGGGGTGTGCACATCGACCGGGTCGAGATCAAGGACGTCGCGCTGCCCGACTCGATGAAGCGCTCGATGGCCCGTCAGGCCGAGGCCGACCGCGAGCGGCGGGCCCGGATCATCACGGCGGACGGCGAGTTCCAGGCCGCCGCCAAGCTGGCCGAGGCGGCGCACACGATGTCCGAGACGCCGGCCGCGATGCAACTGCGGCTGTTGCAGACGGTGGTGGAGGTGGCGGCGGAGAAGAACTCGACGCTGGTGCTGCCGTTCCCGGTGGAGCTGCTGCGGTTCTTCGAGAACGCGGCGGGTCGGGCCGGTGCGGCCGGTGCTCCCCAGGCCGCCGCTGCCCAGGCCGCGGCCGAGGCCGTTGCCGAGCCGGTCGCCGCCGAGGCCGGTCCCGCCGCGGTCGACCAGGCCCCGGTGGCGCCCGCCCTCGAGGCCCGTCCGGATCAGCCGGCTACGCTCGATCGGGCGAACCTGAGCGAGGCAACTGGCCTGTAGCGCAGGGGAACTGGCACGGTGGCGGGCATGAAGCCCGTCACCCGTGCCGTTGTTCTGCTGGTCTCGGTCGCCTGCACGTTCGGCGCCGCCGTCCCCGTCAGCGATGCCGCATCCGCGGACACCGCGTATGTGAACCTGCGTCATCCGCAGCCGGTGCGCGACAAGGCCAAGCGTGAGGTGGTCGAGGTCTTCTGGTACGGCTGCGTGCACTCCCAGCTGCTGGAGCAGCCGCTGGAGCAGTGGGCCGCCCGGCAGCCCGCCGATGTGGTGCTGCGCCGGCTGCCCGCCGTGTGGCCCGGCGAGTCCGACCAGACGGTGGAGCGGGCGCACGCCCGGCTCTACTACACGCTGGAGCGGCTCGGCGAGGTGGACCGGCTGCAGGGCGCCGTCTTCCACGCCGTGCGCGACGAGCACCAGGACCTGACCACCGAGGCGGCCGCCGCCGACTGGGCGGTGAGCCAGCAGGTGGACCGGACCCGCTTCACCACCGCCTACGAGTCGGACCAGGTCGGCCAGGAGGTCGCGCAGGCGCCGAACGACCTGGCGCGCTACGAGATCACCGAGCTGCCGAGCGCCGTGGTGCAGGGGCAGTACCTCACCTCGCCGACCCGGGCGGGCGGGGTCGACGCGATGCCCCAGGTGCTCGACCAGCTGCTCGAGCGGGTGCGGGCCGGGCACTAGGCCCGGTCCGGTCAGTAGGTCCGACCCTTCCAGGCCGCGCCCCGCCCCCGGTAGTGCTGCACCGCGGAGTCCACCGTCATCAGCAGGTAGAGCAGCGCGGTGAACGGAAGCAGCAGCGCGGCCGGGGCGGGCCGGTCGTAGTAGCGGGTCATCGGCAGGTAGGTGGCGGTCATCAGCGCCCAGGCGGCGGCCCCGGTGGCGAGCAGCGGCCAGGCACCGGTGGCCAGCCCCGCGACGGTCGCCACCGGCGGCACCAGGTAGATCAGGGCCAGTCCCAGCACCGTGCCGAGCAGCAGCGGCGGCGAGTGCCGCAACTGCGCGTACGCGCTGCGCGAGACCATCCGCCACAGCGGCGCCAGCCCGGGGTACGGGCGCACGCTCCGCACTGCCAGCGTCTCGGTCCGCTCGGCCAGGCCCAGCCAGGTCCGCCCGCCGGCCCGCTTGACGGCGCGGGCCAGCGAGACGTCGTCGATCACCGCACCGCGGATCGCTGCCACCCCGCCGGCACGTTCCAGCGCCGCCCGGCGCACCAGCGAGCAGCCGCCGGCCGCGGCGGCCGTCCGGCTGCCGGGGTGGTTGCTCCGGCGGAACGGGTAGAGCTGGGCGAAGAAGTAGACGAAGGCCGGCACGATCAGCCGCTCCCAGCCGGTCTCGGTGCGCAGCCGGGCCATCTGCGAGACCAGGTCGAGCCCCTGGGCCTGGGCGCCGGCCACCAGCGCGGCCAGCGTCTGCGGGCCGTGCGCGATGTCGGCGTCGGTGAGCAGCAGCAGTTCCACGTCGCCCGTCTCGCAGGCCAGTTCGACGCCGTGGCGGACCGCCCAGAGCTTGCCGGTCCAGCCGGCCGGCAGCGGCGGCGGGGTGGTGACGGTCAGCGGTAGGCCGTCGGGGATCTCGGCGGCCAGCTCGCGCGCCACCTGCGCCGTGCCGTCGGAGCTGTGGTCGTCCACCAGGATCACCCGGGCCCGCCCGAGGTACTTCTGCCCCAGCAGCCCCGGCAGGCTTAGCGGCAGCACGGCGGCCTCGTCCCGGGCCGGCACCACGATCGCGACCTCCGGCGGCCGATCCGGATCGGTGCGGTCCGGCGGCAGGCGCAGGTCGGTGCGCCAGAAGAGCCCCTGGCAGCAGGTCAGCCAGAGCCAGCAGAGCAGCGACAGTCCGGTCACTCCGGTCAGCACGGTCACTCCGGCAGTCTGCCGCAGCGGCACCGCCTGGGCGGGCAGCCTGGCCGGATCGGCTAGGGTCATATGTCGTGAAGATCGCACTGATTGACTCCGGAATCGGCCTGCTCCCGGCGGCGGCCGCCCTGCGGACCCTGCGTCCGGACGCCGATCTGGTGCTCTCCAGCGACCCCGACGGCATGCCCTGGGGCCCGCGCACCCCCGCCGACCTCACCGAGCACGCACTGGCCTGCGCCCGGGCCGCCGCCGCGCTGGGTCCGGACGCGCTGGTGGTCGCCTGCAACACCGCCTCGGTCCACGCGCTGGCCACGTTGCGCGCCGAGTTGGAGCCCGAGTTGCCGGTGATCGGCACCGTCCCGGCGATCAAGCCGGCCGCCCTGGCCGGCGGCAAGGTCGCGATCTGGGCCACCCCGGCGACCACCGGCAGCGCCTACCAGCGCGGGCTGATCGCGGAGTTCGGCGGCGACGCGGAGATCACCGAGGTCAGCTGCCCGGGCCTGGCCGACGCCGTGGAGCACGCCGACGAGGACGCCCAGCGGGCGGCGATCGCCGCGGCCGCCGCGCTCACGCCGCCCGGGACCACTGACATCGTGCTCGGTTGCACGCACTACGAGCTGGTCGCGGAGCCGATCCGGGCCGCCGTCGCGTCCGTCGCGCACCCGGACCTCGTGCTGCACGGCTCGGCCGACGCCGTCGTGGCCCAGGCGCTGCGCCGGGTGCCCGCCGAGGCCCTGGCCCGCACCGGCGGCGGCACCCTGACCGTGCTGCAGACCGGCCGGGTCAGCCAGCTGCCCACGGCCGCCACCCGCTACCCGCAGGCGCTGGCGCTGCTGACGGCGGGGACCGCGGTCGGCGTGCGCGGCATCAGCGGTTGAGCGCGGGCGGCAGCAGGGGCTGACCGTGCGCGGCATCAGCGGCTGAGCAGGTCCTCGATCGCCCGCAGCACGGCATCCTGGCGCTCCTCGTGCAGCCAGCCGTGCCCGGCATCCGTGACCACCCGGTGCTCGCCGTGCGACACCGACGCGGCCAGCTCGGCGTGCAGCCGCTGCTTGCGCTCGTTCGTCAGGCGAACGACCTCCTCGGACCACATCTGCGACTGGTTGGCGTCCGGGCCCAGCGCGCTGATCACGATCATCGGGACATCGGGCAGCGCCGGCCCGTCCCGGAGCTCGTCGGTGACCACGTCGTAGAGGTTCCTGCTCTCCAGCAACCCGGTCCGCCAGGCGCTGAGGTGATGCTCGATCAGCGGCTCGCGCACCGCCTCCGGCCAGCTCGCGAAGTGCTCGCGCAGCACCTCGCGGGAGCGCTGGACCTGCTCCTCGGTCGCCTCGGGCAGCTCCAGGTCCTTCAGCTCGGCCAGCCGGTCCAGCACCTCCTGCGGCGCGCCGGTGGTGAGGTCCTCGTGGAACGGGTCCAGCAGGAGCAGGCCGGCCACCTCGAGGGGGAAGCGCTGTGCGAAGCGGCGCGCATGGGCGCCGCCCAGCGAGTGGCCGACCAGCAGGTAGGGGCCGGGCAGGCCGGCCACGTGCAGCAGCTCGCGCAGTTCGTCGGCGACCTCGGCGGCGGTGCGGGGCAGTTCGATCCAGTCGCTCCAGCCGGTCCCCGCGCGGTCGTAGAGCACGCTGGTGGTGAGCTCGGCGGTGCGGTGGTGCAGGTTCAGGTAGTCCAGGCCGACCAGGTTGGCGCCCGGGAGGACGACCACGGTCGGGCCGCCGCTGCCGGAGCGGTGCAGCAGTAGCCGCCGGCCCCCGACCTCGTACCGGCGTCCCAACGGCGGTGTCTCCAGTGGCGAGTCCAGTGGTGCCTCTGACATGGGTCCTCCCCGTGATGAACGGTCTCAACTTTGAGAAAGGTATCGAAGGTGAGACCGTGTGTCCATGGACACCGTGGACCTGCTCCTGCATCCCGTGCGGCTGCGCCTCGTGCACGCCCTGTCGGGCGGGCGGACGCTGACCACGTCTCAGCTGTGCGCCCTGCTGCCCGATGTCTCGAAGGCCACCGTGTACCGGCACGTCGGACTGCTCGCCGAGGGCGGCCTGCTGGAGGTGGCCGAGGAGCACCGGGTGCGCGGCGCGGTCGAACGCGAGTACCGGCTGCGCCGGGAGCGGGCGGTGATCGGGGCCGGCGCGGCCGCGGCGGCCTCCCGCGACGACCACCGGCGGATCTTCGCGGTGGCGATGGCCACGCTGCTGGCCGAGTTCAACGCCTACCTGGACCGGGACTCCGCCGACCCGGCCGCCGACCTGGTCGGCTACCGCCAGCACGCGCTCTGGCTCAGCCCGGCCGAGCTGGCCGAGCTGATCGGCGAGTTGCGCGCCGCGATCGTCTCCCGGATCGGGAACGAGCCCGCACCCGAGCGCACCCGGCACCTGCTCAGCCCGATCATGTTCCCGGCCGAGCAGTCACCGGAGTGAGAGCGGCGCGCGATCGGCGTACGACCGCGCGCGAGCAGCGCCAGCGAAGCGTCAGACGCCCCGCCAGCGCCGTACCGCCGGGTGCAGTCCCGACAGCACCGCCTCGAACTCGGCCTTGTCGCAGCTCGCGTCGACCGGCAGCCGGCTGACCCGCAGCGCCTCGCGGGGCAGCCGCGGGCTGAGGCGGTGGTCGCTCACGAAAGCGGTGGGGTAGCCGAGTTCGGTCAGCAGCCGGGCGGCGCGCGGGTCGTGGTTGCCGCCGGGGTAGGCGAAGGCGCTGGGGGCGCCGCCGAGCCAGTCGGTCAGGGCCTGGTGGGCGGTGCGGATCTCGACCTGCACGGTGGCGTCGTCGCAGCGCCGCAGGTCGGCGTCGCCCAGGGTCTGGTTGCCGATCACCACCTGACCGGCGGTCAGGCGGCGCAGCTGTTCCGGCGTCAGGCGTTCCCGTCGCGGCGGCCGGGCGGGCGAGCTGACCCGCAGTTCGTGCAGGCTGCGGCGCCGGTCCGGGTCGGGCAGCGCGGCGAGCCGGGCCAGCCGCCCGGCGAGGCCGTCGCCGGTGACGGACCGGGCGTGGCCGCCGTTGGCGAGCAGGAACGCGGCCTCCTGGCGCCAGGACGGACGGTCGGTGCCGATCAGCTCGGTGACCACGAAGGCGACCGCGGGCAGCCCGCGTGCCGCCAGCGCCGGCAGCGCGTGGTCCAGCACGCCGCGATCGGCGTCGTCGAAGGTGATCAGCACGCTGCGCGGCGGCAGCGGCCGGCCCTCGCGCACCGCCTGCTCCAGGGCGGGCAGCGAGATCGGCACCGCGACCCGGCACAGCCGGTCCAACTGGGCGCCGAAGGCCCGGCGGTCGGTCACCCGGCGGTAGGCCAGCACCACCAGCCGGCGGGCCGCGTGCGCCCGGAAGAGCGGCTGCGCCGGCGAGTGGCGCAGCCAGTGGACCAGCCGGTCGGCGGCGGCCGGCGCGGGCGCCTCGCTCGGCGCCCTGTACTCCTGCGTCCTGTGCTCCTGCGTCGTGAAGTCCTGCGTCGTGAAGTCCGGTGTCCTGAAGTCCGGTGTCCTGGTGTCCGGTCGCGGCACGGGTGCCCCCAAGGCATGGCCGGGCGCACCCGGCGAGAGATCGCTCGATGTACTACGGACTCCCAGGTCCTGCGGATGGTTGTACGCGACAGGACCGACACCGAGGCAGAAGTCGGTGCGGGCGGCGCGGTGCGGCTACGGCTGCCGGTCGCGGAACCAGCGCGCCGTGCGGGCCGGCCCCACGCGCAGCGGCACCGGCACCGGTGCCAGGTCGGGGAACAGCTCGCGCCGCCGCCCGATGCCCGCCACCGAGTCACGCACGTCGCCGGCTCTGGGCTCGATGGGCGTCACCTCCAGCGGCCGCCCGAGGACCTCGCCCCGGTGGCGGGGCAGCGGATCGGCCGGCGAGCGCGACGCAAGATCATCGGCGCCGCCGATGCCCGCCTCGAGCAGGGCCGGATCCAGGATCGAGCCCTCGAACAGGGGCACCGCGAGCCCGACCTGGTCGGCCCCGATGAACCCGGCTCCGCCGGTGACGACCACGCACATGACGAGGTTCCTCCGGGCGTTCGGGGACAGGTCGGGCGGTCGGACGCGGCTGATCGTAGCCGACCGGACACGTTCCGTGTAGTCCCTCAACGGGCTGTTCATCTGATCGTTCGCCAGCGGTGGCGCCCCGACCACCCGGTGACCCGATCGATCGCACTCAGAGCTTGCGCTGCCGGTAGGTCTCCTCCGCCGCCTCGACCACCGCCGCCAGATCCCCGCCCGCCGAGGCGGTCTGCACGGCGACCACCGCGCCCTCCACGAACGGCGCGTCGGCGAACCGCACCGGGAACGGCAGCCCGTGCTCGTCGGCGGCCGCCAGCACCGCCAGCACCACTTGGACGGCCGACGGCAGATCGGCCAGCACCGCCACCCCGTGCCCCTGGTCCACCCGGCGGGCCGCGGCCGCGATCAGCAGCGCACTGCTGCCCAGGCCGTCGCCGGGGTGCCCGCCGGTGGCCGCCACCGCGGCCGGGTCGTCGGTCGGCGACACGGCCTTGGCCAGGTCGGCGGTGTCCTGCGCGAGGTCCCGGCTGTGCGAGACCAGCACCACGCCGACCCGGCCCAGCGCCGCCGACCGGATCGGCGACTGGCTCGGTACCCGGGCGGCCGAGGGCGCCTCCCCGATCGGGATGACATCCGCCCCGCCTGTGCCCCGAGGGCTGATCTGCCCCATCGGCTGCTCCCTCCCAGCTCTGCTGCCTGCGACCGTGCCGACTCTCGCTGCCCACTCTCGCAAACCGGGCGCGCCGCTCCCGCCCGCCGCGCCGGAACGCGATGCGTCCCAGGGCGTGTCTCGCTGACTCCCGCCAGGCGCGAACCAGCGAGACGCGTCCTAGCACGCCGCCGCCGCCCGCGGCGCCCGGTCCGCGCGGACTCCGCTCGACCGGAGGAGTACCGAAGAGCGTGGCCCGGGCGGCGGTGCGGACGGATACGCTGACCACCCTGAAGGACGTTCGGGAGGAGCAGGACCAGTGACAACCGAGACCAGCGCAGACGAGACCGCCCAGGGCGGTCCGGCCGTCCCGCCGGCGCGCAAGCCCAAGTTGGACACGACCGGGGCCGAGTGGCTCTCCGCCAAGCAGGAGGACGGCTCGCCCGGTGACGTCCAGATCGCCTTCGTGGACGGCTACATCGCGATGCGCGACGGCCGCTTCCCGGACGGGCCGGTGCTGGTGTTCACCCCGGAGGAGTGGCGGGCCTTCGTGCTCGGCGCCCAGGACGGCGAGTTCGACCTGACCTGAGTTCAGCTCGACTCCCAGGGCCGCCGGTTCCCGAGACCGGCGGCCCTTTCGTCTGCCGGTTCGTACGCCGGTTCGTCTGCCGGGTCGCACCCGAAAAGCAGCCAGGCGCCGTGCCGACCGCCCCCACGCGGTCGTGCACGGCGCCTGCTGTACGGCCCGGTTCGCGAAACCGGGCTCCTCCGGCTGTCCCCGATGCCGGTCCGCGAAGACCGGCGCCGCCGGGAGGCAGGTGACGGGGCCGCGAGGGCCCAGGCCACCGGTGCCCGGGATCCGAACGCCCCCACGCGTCGGTGTCCCGGGCGCGGTCCGTGGGTGCGACGGAGTCGGGGAACCCACGAACCAGGCTTTGGGTGAAGGGTTGCGAAGCTTGAAAACGTTGCATGGATCAACGAACTGCGTTGGTGCACAAGAACCGCAGCCGCTGCACGACCTGTGCCAAGGGTGGCAAGGGTGGATGGGCGCATGCGAATGCGCCACAGCAGGCCACCCCCACGTGGAACGGGTCCACAGCAGCTGCCGTACATCCGCGACCGTAGCCCGGACGGTTGCTCAGCGTCAACATTCGTCTCGGAGCGTGGAGCTCGCGCATTTGTGAACGCTCGGCGAGCGCGCCTCGGCGCCGCCCCGTGCGGTCGCGCGCCCCCGGGCACGTACGATGGCGACATGTCATTTCTCCGCCGACGCTCCGGCACCCCCGCGGGCCCGGACTTCGACGTCCTCGCGATGGACCCGGGCGACTGGCCCGGCCTCTTCGGCGCCGCGGTGATGACCGGCCCGGACGGCTCCTGCCAGGGGATCTTCCTGCGCTACGACCTGTTCGGCGGTCGCGGCCCGGCGATGTTCATCGGCAACCTGCCCGAGAGCTCGCCGGCGCGGGACCCCGAGGACGGGGTGCCGTTCGAGATCAGACAGCTCCTCGCGGCACTCGAACTGGAAGAGCCGGTGGAGTTCGTCTCGGCCGAGGACTTCCCGGTGATGCTCGGCGACGACCTGCTGATCGTGAAGAAGGTCAAGGTCTCCGAGGAGCGGGTGTTCTGCGCCCAGTTCGACCGCAGCGACCAGGTCCAGGTCACCATCGCCAGTTGGGACCGACCGATTGCGGACGACCTCTACCAGTTGCTCAAGCCGCTGCCCGCGGACCTGTTCCAGCAGGGCTGAGAGCCGCCGCGCAGTCGGGTCACACCGCCGGCGGTGCGATCGCTGTTCGGGCGTTGCTTGACGGTTTGGATCATTGCTTCGTACAGTCACCAGCATGCCGTCCCGCCGCCCGCTGCTGGTCCGCCGCAGCTATCTGGACCTGCGGCGGACCGCCAGCGCGCTCTGTCGCTAGGTCCTGTCGTCAAACCCCGTTCTGCCCGGCGACGCCAAGCCGCCCTGCGGGCGAACGAAGGGGGTTTGACGACAGGCCCCAGGGCCGCGCGGGTCCCGACCGACCCGCGCCCCGGCCGAGGACGACCGCGCTGCCCCGATGCCAGATCGGCCGCGCCTCGCGTTCCCGCACGCCCCACCGCCGTGCAGCCGACGCCGGCTGCCGAGCCCCCACGCCGGCCGCCCGGAGGCAGCAGCGCCATGACCGCTCGAACCGACCGTTCCGACCGCACTGACCGTTCCGACCATGCGTCAATCTCCGACAGCCGTACGCCGTCGGACGTCCCGGCGCCGGCGGCCGAGGCGCTGGCCAGGCTGCCCCGGGTGGTGGACCTGCTGGCCGCGCGGGCCGAGGAGCACGACCGGGACGCGACCTTCCCGTATCAGGGCATCGAGGCGGTGCACGAGGCCGGCCTGCTCACCCTGACGGTCGGTCAGCGCTTCGGCGGCCCGGCCGGCACGCTCGCCGACACCGTCCGGGTGCTGGCCGAACTCGGCCGGGGGGATGCCTCGGTGGCCCTGGTCACCGCGCACACCCTGCTGCTGCACGCCGAGCAGGACCGCACCGCGGGCTGGCCGGCCGCGGCCTACCGTCGCCTGCTGACCGAGTCCCGGCGCGGGCCCGCGCTGGTGAACACGCTCGATGCCGAGGCCCCCATGACCGATCCGCGCGACGCCGATCCGCGCGATCTCGAACCGGGCCGGCGGCCGCTGCTGGCCCGGCGGAACGGGGCCGGCTGGCAGCTGACCGGCCGTCGGAGCGGCTGTACCGGCGCCGAGGCGCTGGCCTGGCTGGTGGTGCGGGCGATCACCGACGAGCCGGCGCCGCGTACCGGCCTCTTCCTGGTCCGGGGTGAGAGCCCGGGAGTCGAGGTCGACCCGGTCGGCGACCAGGTGGGCCTGCGGGCCGCCGCGGGCCACGACGTGGTCTTCACGGAGGTCGCCGTGGCCGCCGAAGCGGCGCTCGGGCTGCGCCCGCTGGACGCCGCGCCCGACCCGGCGGGCGTCACGGCCGCTGAGCTCGGTGGCGCGTGGAGGGACCTGGCGCTCGCGGCGGTGCAGCTCGGCGTGGGCCGGGCCGCCCTGGACTGGCTGGTCGGGTTCCTCAGCCGGCGCACTGCGGCCGACCTCGGCGAACCCCTGGGCGGGCTGCCGCGGTACCAGGTGGGTCTGGGTGAGGTGGCGAGCGCGCTGGTCGGGGCGGAGGAGCTGGTGGTGGGCCTGGCGGCCCGGATCGATGCGGGCGAGACCGGCGCCGCGGCCCGGACCGGCGCGGCTCGGCTGCTCGCCGACCGCGCGGTGGTCGACGCGGTGCAGCGGGCCGTGGCGCTCACCGGAGCGCCGGGGCTGAGCCGGCGCCACCCGTTGGAGCGCTACCTGCGCGACGCGCTCAGCGGCCGGCTGGACGGGTGCGGCGAGGAGCGGGTGCTGGCCGAGGTCGGCCGCGCCGCCCTGCTGGCCGGCGCGGCCCGGCCCCGCGGCGCGGCCTGAGCCCTGCGCCGACGCCTGTCGGGCCGGCGCCGACGCTGGTCGGGCCGCGGCCGCCGCCGAGGCCCCGGCGGCGCCGCTCAGCGGGTCCCCACCGCGGCCCGCACCGCGCGGCGGGCCAGCGCCGCGTCGTCGTACAGCCGACGGATCATCAGCCGCTGCTCCTCACCGGCACCCGGCACGTCGTAGATCCGCAGCTCGCGCATCAGCACCAGCACCAGGTTCACCAGGAACGCGTCGCGGGCCACCGTGCCGCCGACCTGGGCCAGTTGACTGATCTGGCGCCGGGCCGCGGTGTCCCCCGAGAGCACGCTCCACAGCACCGCCAGGTCGTAGCCGGGCAGGTACCAGCCGGCCTGCTCCCAGTCGAGCACCACCGGTCCTGAGGGGGCCAGCATGATGTTGCTGAGCAGCGCGTCGCCGTGGCACAGCTGCCAACCGGTGTGCGAGAGGCCGTACATCAGCTGTCGCAGGTCGCCCGCGTCCCGGTCGGTCAGCTGCCCGACCGAGTGGTACCGGCCGATCTCGAACTGGTAGTCGAGCGGCTGGTGGAAGACGTCGACCGGCGGGCGCCACAGGTTGAGCGAACGGATCGAGCCCAGGATCGCGCGCACCTCGCCGGGCGTCGGCGCGTTGGCGGGGTGGCGTTCGACTGCGGCCGGCCGGCCCGGGATCCGCTCCAGCACCAGCACGCAGCGGTCGTGGTCGGCCGCCACCAGGCGCGGCATCCGCACCGGCGGGCGGTGCCGCACGAAGGTCCGGTAGATCGCCACCTCGCGGCGGAACCGCTCCACCAGCACGGCCCGCCGGTCGCTCTGCACCGCCTGCGGGGAGAGGCACTTGGCGACCACGGCGGTGCGCCCGATCAGCCCGGTGATCAGGATGTGCGCCCCGTCCTCGCGCAGCACCTGACGCGCCGAGAAAGCGGGACATATCCGGGTGATGTGGGCGAGCGCGGCCCGCACGGCCGGGGTGGCGAGGGCGGCGGTGTCCACCCGGCCCCAGCCCTCGGCCGCCGGGGCACCCAGGCCGTTGGTGCCGGCGTACTGGGGCGCACGGGGGCGCAGCAGGCGCTCACCGGCGCGCGGCAGATGGGCGGGTGCCTCGATCCGCCCGGCGGGACGGGCGGGGACGGCAGGCTTCGGCCCGGGCCGGCGGACCGCCACGGAGGACGGCGGTCGCTGCGGGATGCCGGTCCGGGGCGCGGTGGGGGAAGTCGCGGAGGAGTACATGAGGGGGAGGGATTCCCTTCCTTGCCGACGGCATATGACAGCCAAGGCGGCGGCCCTGGCGGGGTCAGACGGTGGTGCCGTGGAGCCCGGTCGTAACCCTGTACGACCTGGCTCGCCAGCGTGTGCGACGGCGCACCTGGGGCGTGCTCCGGCGTACCCGGTTGCGGTGACCGCCCAAGGGGGGTGGGACGGACGGCCGGTGGCGCTGGGCGGAGCGGGTGCCGGGACCGGCCGGCCGAACGAGCCAACGCACCCTGGGGAAATGCGCTGGTCCGTGCGGTCGGCCGGGCCCGGCACCGACGCGCCACCCGGTCACGCCACCCCCCTTCGCCAGGCCGGTGGGCGGCCCGTCGACGACCCTGGGATCCCCTCCCCGGCCGCTGTTTCCAGGGCTCGGAGCGATCCCGAGCCCCGGGTGGGGGTTGCGCATCTCTACCTGACACCCCGGACGCACTGGCTTTCCAGCTGGCGCACCCTGGCGGACCGTGGCGAATGCTCGCCTGGCATGTGACAGGCCATTAGGCTCGAACCAGCCGAGGAGCCTGGGGGCTTGATGTGAGCAGTGGATCCAACACCAGACTCGCTGACCTGTTCGCCCTGACCGGTTGGTCGAAGGGGGAGCTGGCCAGGCTTGTCAACCGGCGCGGTGCGGCGATGGGGCAGCAGCAGCTGTCCACCGACACCTCGCGGGTGCGGCGGTGGATCGAGCGGGGCGAGATCCCGCGCGATCCGGTGCCGCGGGTGCTGGCTGCGGTGTTCACCGAGCGGCTCGGCCGTGTCGTCTCCATCGAGGACCTCGGTCTGGCGCGACACCGGCGATCAAGTTCGGCCAAGGCGGGTGCTGCCGAGGCCGAGGAGCCGGAGCGGACGGCCGAGATCCTCACCGAGTTCACGGGAATGGATCTCATGCTCAACCGACGCGGACTGGCCGATACCGCCACGGAGATGCCGGGCGCCTCCGTCATCCCCGACTCCCTCTACCGCTGGCTCGCCGGTGACGACGTCGCCTACGCGGCGGCGCGCCCCGGGCCGCGCCAGGTGATCACCGGCACCCCGGGCCGACCGATCGTGGACGTCTACGAGCCGGGCCCCGCGGGCCAGGAGGAGGTCGCGGCGCTGGAGTGCTCGTTCGAGGTCTTCCGGGCCTGGGACGCCTCCCGCGGGGGCGGGTTGCAGCGCAAGGCGGTGATCGGCCAACTCAACGAGGTGGGCGGGCTGCTGACCCACCGGCATCCGCCCGAGCTGGCCCGGCGGCTGTGGCTGGTGGCGGCCAACCTGGCGGCGCTGGCCGGCTGGATGTCACACGACGTGGGCCTGGAGTCGACCGGGCAGCGCTACTTCGTGATCGCCGCGCAGGCCGCCAAGGAGGCCGGTGACCGGCCGCGGGCCGGTGAGGCGATCTCGCGCTGCGCCCGTCAGCTGCTGCACCACGGCCGGGCCGCCGAGGCGTTGGACCTGATGCGGATGGCCCACGCCGGCGCCGGTCCCGGCACGGGGCCGCTGACCCGGGCGATGCTGAACACCGTGGAGGCCTGGGCGCAGGCGTCCCTGGGCCGCACCCAGGAGGTGGCGCGGCTGCTCGGCGAATCGGAGGAGTACTACACCCAGGGCGCCGGGGACCCGCAGCCGAGCTGGATGCAGGTCTTCAACGAGGCCGAGCTGCACGGCATGCAGTCCCTGGTCTACCGCACGCTGGCGGAGCACGATCCGAATGCCGCCGAGCTCGCCGTGGCGCATGTCCGGGCCGCGATCCGGCTGCGCGCGGGGCAGGGCCAGGAGCGCTCCACGGTGCTGGACCTGGTCACGCTCGCCTCGGTGCACTGGCTCACCGGGGAGCCGGAGGAGGCCCAGCGGCACACCCGCCAGGCGCTGACACAGATCGGCGACACCTCGTCGCACCGGACCTGGGACCGGCTCTACCGGATGGACCGGCTGGCCGCCCGCTACCAGGCGCTGCCGGGAGTGGCCGAGCTGCGAGCCGAGCTACGGGCCGAGATCAGGGCGGCGGTGCCGCCGGCCCGCCGCCCCGCTGACTGATCCAATGGTCGCTTGATGAGGTTCTCCTCCGCTACGGGCGGGTGCCACCTCGTACCTCGGCGACCCCCACCCTTCGCTGCGTCGAACCTCAGCCGCTCGGGTGTCAGGCTCAGAGGGTGTCGACGGCGGCGCTGTGCACCTGGTCCCAGGCCTCCTGGACGTAGCGCTCGCGCTCGACCAGGGTCAGCGTGGGGAAGTACTCCTTCAGCCGCTCCACCACGATCTGCTCGGGCTCGTGGCACTCGTGCAGCAGGAACGCGGCCTTGTGAAGAATCTGGCTGTCCATGGAACGGTCCTCCCTAGGTGCAGGTCCGCCCTGTGCCGACGCTGCGCCGCACAGCATATGTCGCGCGGGGGAGCCGCCGATCGCGCAGGGCGGCTCGACACGAGGCGGCCCGAGCGCGCGCGGGGCGGACCCGCTCGGAGCGCGGGTCAGCTCAGCAGGCGCGGATCAGCATCCGCAGCGAGACCACCTGACCGTCCGGGCCGAGCACCGGGCGCCCCGAGCAGTGCACGGCCGCGCCGGTGCCGCCCGGCTGGTGGATCCGGACCACGCCGTCCAGCGGGCGGCCGTGCACCAGGGCCTCGGTCATCATCCGGCTGAGTGCCGGACGATCCTGCGGGACCAGCTGGCCCGGCAGTTGATCGAGCGTCAACGGACCGAGGCCGGGGTCGCGGGCCAGTATGGGGTAGGCCTCGGCGGTCCAGCTCACGGTGTCCTGGACCAGGTCCCACTCCATGGCGGCCGTGGCCTTGGCCGGAGGTGCGGTACGCAGGGGGAGACTCATCGGCGGTCCCACGGGGGCTTGGTGGCGGTGGCGGGCGGGGTCGGGGGAGTGGTGAGACGACTGTTGCACAGCCTCACGCTCCGTGTGGGAAGAATGGCAGAAACGGAGCGAACTTTCATCTGGCATATGCCGAGCGGGCATTCGAAGATCCGGTAGTCGCCCGGGACGGAACCGGATCGGATTGAGGTGTGTGCGTCACGGGCAGGCAGGCGGTAACCTACGGTGATTCCGGCGCCCGGGCGCCCGCCCAGCGTGACCACCAGACCCCCGGCGACGGAAATCCCGTTGCCTCGACGACCGCCGCAACGGATGCTGACCTCATGTTCGAGCCCGTGATAGCCCCCAGCAACAGCCTCCTCGGCCTGCTCCAGCGAGGACGCGGTGACGGGCAGTTGCATGCGCTCGCAGCCGACCGTGACGAGGCCATCGCCGCCCTGGAGGAGTGCGTCACCAGCGACCCCCGCGGCGACTGGCAGGTGGAGAACCGCTCCCTTTACTACGCCCGCGTCTTCATGGAGCTGGAAGCCCCGCTCGGCGGCATCGAGCGGCACCTGGGCCACCCCGACGACCTGCTCGACCTGGACGAGCAGCGCACCGGCCTGGCCCTGGCCGTCCTCGGCCACCTGGCCGGCTACGGCCGCCGCGACGCCCTGCTGCTGCTCCGCCAGTACGCCGCCACCGGCGGCAACTGGGCCTGGGCGCTGGACGAGCTGGGCCTGCGCGACGAGGACGCGGCGCTGCTCGCGCTGGCTCCCGCCGTGCTGCGCCGCTTCCCCGAGACCCCGCAGGGCGAGGCCGACCTGCGGGCCGCGATCCGCGCCGCCTACGAGCCGCGCCCCTGGCGCCTGTGGGCCGAGCGGCATCCGCGGGTCGCCGCGGCCGGCGAGCAGTCCCCCTTCGACCTCTGGCAGCGCCAGCTGGGCCGCAGCCAGGTCACCCCGGGCTGGAGCGTGGCCGACGTGCTCGCCTGGGCCGACCAGGCCGACAGCGTGGTGCGCCCGGACTCGGCCGCCGTCGAGCGCCGGGCCGCGGCCGCCGCCCGCTGTCTGGCCGCGGTGGCCCGCCCCGAGGACCGCGACACCCTGCTCGCCGCCGCCCGCGACGGCGCCGAGGGCGCCCGCCGGGCCGCCCTGCGCCACCTGGTCGACCAGGACGACGAGGCGCTCACCGAGCTGATCGAGGCCGCGGCCGCCGATGCCGACCAGCGGGCGGTCCGCGCCGCGCTGGACGCGCTGGCCAGGATGCGCGGGCCGCGCGCACTGGCCCGGGCCCGCCGCTGGGCTGACCCGGCCACCGGGGGCGCCGACAGCGTGCTCGGCGAGGCCGCCGTGCTGCTGCTGGCCGACATCGGCGAGCCGGCCGACGCCCCCGCCGTGGTGGCCGGTCTGCGGCACCGGGTGCTGCTGCACGGCGTCCGCGACGCGGGGCTGGCGGGCCTGGTGGACGGCGCGGGGCGGCTGGCCGCCGTGGAAGCCGTCCCGATCCTGCGCCACATCTACGGCGAGGCCGCCTCCTCCGACCTGCGCGGACGCGCCGCCCGGGCGCTGGCCGCGACCGATCGCCACTTCGCCAGCGGTGTCGCCGTCGAGTGTCTCTGGGACTGCGAGGAGGCCACCCGCGAGCTCGCCGCCCGCCACGTGGTGACCACCGGTGACGCCAGGGTGCTGGAACGCCTGCGCCGGCTGGCCGCCGACCCGGCCGAGGAGGCCGAGGTGCACGCGGCGGTGCGCGGCCGGCTCACCGCCAGGGGCTAGGGCCTGTACGGCGGATCTTTCCGGGCCCGCGACGCCGGGCATCCGCCCCCAGCCTGGCGGCCGGGGGTAGCCGCGGCCTGATCCGACAAGGTCAGCCGGCCAGGGCCTGCGCCGGGGCGTAGCGCCAGAAGGCGGGGACCGCCGCGACGGTGCCGAGCATCACCAGCACCACCAGCACCCCGCCGCCGGTGATCGCCCAGCCGGTGCCGAAGGCGGCGCCCGCCGTCCCGTGCGCCAGCCCCGCGAGCCTGGGCCCGCCGGCCGCGATCACGGTGTCCGCGCCCTGCAGCCGACCGCGCATCGCGTCGGTGGCGGCGCCCTGGAGGATGGTCTTGCGGAACACGCTCAGCACCACGATCGCCGCCCCGCCGAGCGCGAGCAGCACCGCCGCCGGCCAGAGCGAGTGGACCAGGCCGAAGCCGGTGATCGCCAGGCCCCAGCCGCAGACCCCCAGGGTCACCAGCGCGCCGTGCCGCCGCAGCCGGGTGAAGCTGCCGGAGCAGGCGCCCGCGAGCAGCGCGCCCAGCGAGATCGCGGCCGAGAAGACCCCGATCGCCGGTGTCCCGAGGCCCTGCTGGGCCAGCTGCGGGAAGAGCGCGACGGGCATGCCGAAGAACATCGCGGTGAAGTCGGCCAGGTAGGCGACCAGCAGGATCCGTTGCCCCGTCAGATAGCGCAGGCCGGCCGCGATACCGCGCAGCGCCGAGCCGTCCGGCCCGCTGCCGATCGCCCCGCCGCCGGTCGGCGGCAGCGCCGGCAGCCGGTGGGCGAGGATCAGCGCGGCGAGCAGCGCGAGACCGTCCAGCAGGTACAGCGGACCGAGGCCGGTGACCACGACCAGGGTGCCCGCCAGCAGCGGGCCGCCGATGCCGCCCAGCCAACTGACCGTGGACTGCAGCGCGTTGGCCGCCGGCAGCAGCTCGGCCGGCACCAGGCGGGGCACGATCGCGCCCCGGAGGGTGGAGTTGGCGCCGAAGCAGGCCTGCTGCCCGGCGATCAGGAGCAGCAGCACGGCGGCCGATCCCAGGCCCGCGGCCGCCTGGGTCCAGAGCAGCAGCGAGCAGAGCGCGATCCCGGCGTTGCCGAGCAGCAGCACCCGGCGCCGGTCCACGCGGTCGGCCACCGCCCCGCCCCAGAGCGCGGCGAGCACCATCGGCAGCAGGCCGGCCGCGCTACCGAGCCCCACCCAGAGGGAGGAGCCGGTGAGCCGGTAGAGCTGGATCGGGACGGCGAACGCGGTGAGCTGGCCGCCGACGGCGGTGACCGCGGAGGAGAGGAAGAGCCGGCGGAACGCGGGCAGTCGAAGCGGGCGGACGTCGAGCAGGGCGAGGCGCGGCGGCACGGCGTCAGCCCTCGGTCACCACATCGGCCACCGCGCAGGCGATGTTGTCCGGACCGCCCGCCCGGTTGGCGAGGCCGATCAGCTGCTGCACCGCCTGTTCGGGGGCGGCGACGGTGCCCAGCACCGTGTGCACGACGGCTTGTGGGACGACCGCGCTGAGCCCGTCCGAGCAGAGCAGGTAGCGGTCGCCGGGCCGGGCGGTGTGCAGCGAGACATCGGGCCGCGCCTCGGCGTCCGGGCCGGTGAGCGCGCGCAGCAGCATGCTGCGCTGCGGGTGCGAGGCGGCCTCGGCGGCGGTGATCCGGCCCTCGTCGACCATCGCCTGCACCAGCGTGTGGTCGTGGGTGATCTGGAACAGCTCGCCGTCCCGCAGCAGGTAGGCCCGCGAGTCCCCGATGTGCACCAGGGCCAGCCGCGAGCCGGACAGCAGCAGGGCGGTGAGCGTGGTCCCGGTTTCGTCCGGCGCTCCGTCGACTCCGGCCCGCACCGCCTCGGCCAGTGCGTTCAGCAGGTCGCCGGGGCCGACGGCGGCCGGGTCGAAGCGCTTGAGCGCCTCGACCGCGGCCCCGGCCGCCTCCGGTCCGCCGAAGCCGTCCGCGACGGCCAGCAGCCCGCCGTCCGCGTAGGCGGCGTCCTCGTTGCGGGCCCGGACCAGGCCCTGATCGGTGCGGGCCGCGTAGCGCAGCCCCAGTGTGGTGTTCATCCCCGTACTCCCGGTGAGGTGATCGAGGAGGAGGGTGACCAGGTCCTGCCGCGCGGCCGTGTCGGCCAGCACACCGTCCCAGTAGGCGCCGAGTTCGGCGGCCGCCTGACGGGGTGTCAGCTCGCAGAGCGGCTGGATCCGGGCCAGCGGCAGGCCGATCCGGCGCAGGTGGGCGACCAGCCGGGCGCGGTCCAACTGCTCGGGCGCGTAGAAGCGGTAGCCGGAGAGCGGGTCCACCTCGGCCGGGCGCAGCAGGCCCAGCTCGTCGTAGAGCCGCAGCGCTTTCGGCGTCAGCCCGCAGGCCCGGGCGAAGGCCCCGATGGTCAGCCGGTCCACCTGCTCGTCCCCCTCTTCCTCCCGGGCACCGTGCCCGGTACCGAGGATGCTGGGGCTTCCCCCTGGGGCAAGGTCAACCCTCAGGATCGCCGCCGGGTCGGGACGAACCGTACCGGTGTCCCCGGCCTGGCCTGCCCGGCGGCCGCCAGGTCGGCCTCCGGCACCACGCCGAGCACGGGGTAGCCGCCGGTGGTCGGATGGTCGGCGAGGAAGACCACCGGCTGCCCGTCCGGCGGCACCTGCACCGCGCCCAGCACCATGCCCTCGCTCGCCAGTTCCTGGTGCCGCCGCCGAATCAGCCCGGGACCCTCGGTGCGCAGCGCGACCCGGTTGCTGGCCGGTGCCACCCGGTAGCGGGCCTTGGCCAGCGCGACCAGCGAGTCCGGCAGGAACCAGTCGGCGCGCGGTCCCGGCAGCAGCCGCAGCACCAGTTCGCGCGGCATCTCGGGCAGCGGCAGCAGGTCGATGCCCAGCACCCCGGGCCCGCTGGCGTCCGCGCCGACCGGCAGCAGGTCGCCGACCCGCAGGGGGGCCGGCCCGAGCCCGGTCAGCAGATCCGCCGAGCGGCTGCCCAGCACCGGCGGCACCGCGATCCCGCCGCGCACCGCGAGGTAGCTGCGCACGCCGAAGTCGGCCGGTCCGACGTCCAGCGTCGCGCCCGCCGGCAGCCGCACGGCCGCGCCCCAGGCCACCGGATGCCCGTCGATCCGCACCGCGGCCGGCGCGCCGGTGACGGCGACCAGCAGCGGGGCGTCCACCGCCCGCACCGCGAGGCCGCCGAGCGTGGTCTCCACGGCGGCGGCGCCGGGCGGGTTGCCGACCAGCCGGTTGGCCGCCGCGTACGCGGGCTGGTCCAGCGCCCCGGCCCGGGGCACCCCCTGGTGCGCGACGCCGAACCGGCCCAGGTCCTGCACCGTGCTCAGCGGCCCGGGGCGCAGCACGATCAACTCGGCCACGGACCACTCCCGACCGGGACGAACCTGACCCGCACGCCCGGCGTCAGCAGCGCGGCCGGTTCGCGCGCGGTGTCCCAGAGCACCAGCCCGGTGCGGCCGAGCAGTTGCCAGCCGCCGGGGGAGGAGCGCGGGTACACCCCGGTGTACGGGCCCGCCAGCGCCACCGAACCGGCCGGGACGGCGGGGCGCGCGGTGGCCCGGCGCGGCACCTCGCGCTCGGGCGGCAGGCCGGTCAGGTAGCCGAAGCCCGGCACGAAGCCGCAGAACGCCACCCGGTACTCGATCCCGCTGTGCAGGGCCACCGCCTCGGCGGGCGTGACTCCCCAGTGCGCGGCCACCTCGGCCAGGTCGGCGCCGTCGTAGACGGTCGGCACCTCCAGCAGCGGCCCGGCGGGCGGGGCCGTCGCGGGCACCCGCCAGCCGGCCAGCAGCGCGGCCACCTCGGCTGGCCGCGGCAGCCCGTCCAGCAGCACCGTCCGCGCGGCGGGGACGATCTCCGTCACCGGGCCGAGCCCGCCCCGCTCCCGTTCGGCCAGCAGCCGCTGGTACAGCGCGGCCACCCGCTCGCCGCCGGCCACCTCCAGCAGCAGCGCGTGGCTGCCGACCTGATGGATCATCAGTTGATCAGTCATCAGGTGAACGCTTCCACCCGGATCCCCGCCGACGCCAGCGCTCCCCGCACCCGCCAGGCCAGTTGCGCCGCCCCGGGGGTGTCCCCGTGCACGCAGAGCGAGCGGGCGTCGACCGCCACCGGCTCGCCGCCGATCGCGGTGACCAGCCCGTCCCTGGCGATCCCCACCGCCCGCGCGATCACCGTCTCCGGATCGTGCACCACCGCGTCCGGCTCCCGGCGCGGCACCAGGGTGCCCGCCCAGGTGTAGGCGCGGTCGGCGAACGCCTCGGTCACCACCGGCAGTCCGACCCCCTCGGCGACCTGGAGCAGCTTGGAGCCCGGCAGTCCGAGCACCGGCAGCGGGCCGTCGCAGACCGCTCCGGCCCGGAGCACGCCGGCGACCACGGCCTCGGCCTGCTCGCTGTCCGCCACCACTTTGTTGTAGAGCGCGCCGTGCGACTTGACGTAGCTCACCCGGGATCCGGCGGCCCGGGCGAACACCTGCAACGCCCCGATCTGGTAGGCGATCTCGTCGGCCAACTCGTCCGGCGGCACCTCCATCGCCCGCCGCCCGAAGCCGGCCAGGTCCCGATAGGACACCTGGGCGCCGATCCGCACCCCCCGTTCGGCCGCCAGCGCGCAGACCCGCCGCATCGTGGACGGGTCACCGGCATGGAACCCGCAGGCCACATTCGCGCTGGTCACCACCGAGAGCAGCGCTTCGTCGTCGGTCAGCGTCCAGCGTCCGAACCCCTCACCGAGATCCGCGTTGAGATCGATCACCCCATCGGTCACGAGCCACTGCCTCCCAGAGCTGCTGTGGATGCCTGAGGGGATGTTAGGGCTTCCTGGTTGGCCCGGTCCGCTCCGGTCACCCCGTTCGGCCGCACCCGGTTCGGCCGGGTGCCCGCCGACGCGTGCCGCCTATCATGCTCGGCATGATGGACCAGGTCACCCAGATCCTCCGCGAGGCGGCGGCCGTCGCGATCCTGCCCCGGTTCCAGGCGCTGGCCGAGGGGGAGGTGAGCGAGAAGAGCCCGGGCGAGGTGGTCACCGCCGCCGACCGGGAGGCCGAGCAACTGATCACCCGTCGGCTGCGCGAGGTGCTCGACGCGCCGGTGGTGGGGGAGGAGGCGAGCGCCGCCGACCCGGGCCTGCCGGCCGCGCTGCGTGCGGCGCCGACCGCCTGGTTGGTCGACCCGCTGGACGGCACCGCCAACTTCGTCGCGGGGCGGCCGCATTACGCGGTGATGGCGGCGCTGGTGCGGGCGGGCGAGGCGGTGGCCTGCTGGATCGTGCAGCCCGCGACCGGTCACGCCTATCTCGCGGAGCGGGGCGCGGGCGCCTGGCGCGACGGCGTGCGCCTGCGGCGCGCACCAGCGCCCGGCGCGCTCGACGAGCTCCGCGGGGCGGCGCTCAGCCGGTTCCTGGATCCGGCCGCGCGCGAGCGGGTGGCGCGGGCCGCCGAGCGGGTCGCCGAGTTGGGTTCCGGCACCGGCAGCGCCGGCGTGGACTATCCGGAACTGGCAACGGGGCGGCTCGACTTCCTGCGCTACCACCGCACCCTGCCCTGGGACCACGCGCCCGGCACGCTGCTGGTGCGCGAGACGGGCGGGGTGGCGCGGCGGCTGGACGGCGCCGAGTACGGGGTGGCCGACGAGCGCACCGGACTGCTGGTCGCGGCCGACCCGCACTGCTGGGACACGGTGCGCTCAGCCCTGGAGGACTGACCCGCGCGGCGCCTGAGCCCGTTCCAGGCGCCGGATCGCCCGCAGCACCAGCAGCAGCGGGATCGCCCCGAAGACGCCGAACGACATGTCGATGAATCGCCAGAACACCGGGATCCCGCGCAGCGGCCCGCAGATCAGGGCGAGCGGCAGGATCGCGACGCAGGCCCCGAGTGCCCACTGCACCACCCAGACATTGCGCACCGGATCGCGCAGCGGCCCCCAGAACGCCCCCGCGATGACCAGATGGGCGAAGGCCAGCCAGTCCGTGCCGTAGGCGATGAACGGGTAGCGGGTGCCGGTGTCGGCCAGCCCGGCGCGGATCCGGTCCAGCCAGGCCAGCAGCGGCTCCGGGGTGGGCGCGTGGTGGGCCAGCCTGCCCAGCCAGTCGGTCTCGGTGCGCAGCGGGAACGCGGTCAGGCCGCTCAGCGCCAGGCAGACGATGAAGACCCAGAGCCAGCGGCGGACGGTGCGCAGCTCGGCGGCCCCGACAGCTTCGACGGGCATGAGATTCCCCCCTCGGGCCGGACCCGTTGTCCGGCGAGGCTGACTGTAGACCTGGATTTGAACACGTTCAACTCGTGCCGCGCCGGCTCGCCGGCTCGCGGACAAACCAGGATGACCACCCCATTTCAGGCCCTGTCGGTCCATGGCCCTAGGCTTGTCCACCGTGACCGTCATCGCTGATCAGCCCGCCGAGCGCGAGTTCCGCGCGCCCACCGGCGGCGCCCGCCCCGCGCCGGGCCCGGCCGCCGACGAGGGCCTGGCCCGGCGGCTCAAGGCGCTGGCCTGCACCGCACCGCTGCACGACCTGGACAACCGCAAGGTCAACCTGGCCGGTGAGTACGGCGGCTACGCGATGGCCGAGGTCGGCCTGGCGGCGATCGACCTGGTCACCCTGCACATGGACTTCGACACCGGCGCCGACCGCGAGATAGTGCTGGCCCGCCTGCTGCCCCGGGTCGCCGCCCAGCGCCCCGAGCGCCCCGGCGGCGAGCACCAGCGGGTGGCCCGCTGGGTGCTGGAGTCGCTGATCAACGTCGGCAGCGTCGACCGCGGGTTCCGCGCCGTCTACGGGACCTTCGGTGCGGACGGCGGCTACATCCGCCGGGACTACGACTTCAAGCTGATCGAGGAGGTCCCGGGCCCGGACGGCGGGGTCTACCTGCGCACCACCGACGAGGCGGTCAACGTCCTGGTCGGCGCGCTGGACACCGATGTGACCTCGGCGCAGATCGCCGCCGAGGTCAAGCTGGAGGTGCTGATCCGCCGCGGCCGCCTCGCCGACGCCCAACTCGCCGCCGAGCAGGCCCGCTACCGCACCGTCCAGTACGCCGAGACGCTGCGCCGCGCGCTGGACGCCACCCGGCGCAACGTGCGCGCGGTGGACTGGATGCAGGCCATCCCCGACCTGATCGACGAGGCGCTCGACCACATCGCCGACCGCTACCGGCACGAGAACGCGATCCTCACCAACATCCGCCGGGCCCGCGACGAGGCCGAGGGAGCGGACCACAAGCGGCAGGCCGCCGAGCTGGTCGACATCGTCAAGGACTGCATCCGTCGGCACACCCAGCTGCAGACCCGGCTACTCGAAGCCGGCCCGCTGTTCCGTGCCGAGCAGGACCGCCAGGCCTTCGCCGCGCCCGCCGCCCGCTCCGGCGTCGACCTCTACGGCCAGCTGCTCGCGCCCGTGTTGCGGCTGCCGATAGAGCAGGCGCTCCGGCCCACCGACGCCTTCTTCGCCCGTGGCATCGGCCTGCGCACCCCCACCGCCGTGCGGCTGACCGACCTGGTCGATCTGCTGCTCACCCCGCCGGTCGAGCGCGAGCACCTGGGCGCCGAGCTGCCCGACCCCGACCTGGTCGCCACGCCCGACGACAGCCGGTTCTCCGAGGCCCAGCTGGAGGCCGCCCTGGTGCTGCTCGACCTGCCCGCCGACGCGCCCCGCCGGCTCTCCGGCCTGCTCGTCGACGCCCGCGACCAGGACCCCGAACTGCCCTACCTGGTCGCGCTGCTCGCCGTGCACGCCGCCAGCCCCCCGGTCGGCACCGCCTATCGCCAGGGCGAGGAGCGACTGCTCTTCGCGGTGGACGACGGCACCCAGCTGGCCGACCCCGAGTTCGGCGGCGCCGACCTGATCGTCGGCAGCGCGCTGCTGGACGCGGTGGGCATGGCGGCGGGTCGGCAGGACGCGCAGTGACGTTGCATCAGTACGACCGAGGAGCAAGCCACGTGACCACCCCTCAGGACGAGCTGCCGCGCGAGGCCGCGGTCACCCCCGCCGACGTCGCCGACGCCGCCCGGCTGGTCTCCTTCGGCCTGCAGGCCAAGCTGCTGCCGGCCCGGGACGCCGAGTACACCGAGCTGGTCCGGCGCCACCGCGAGGACCCGCCGTTCGCCCGGCTGGCCGACGCGGTCGCCGCCGGGCTCGGCCTGGTGGTCCTGGAGGTCTCGGCCCGGGCCGGCATGGCGGTGGCGGCCGCCGAGGACTCGGTCTTCGCCGTCAAGATGGGCGACTACTCGCGCCGCGCCGCCTCCGAGACCGCCGACCGCTTCCTGCACGGCCTGGCCCACCTCGCGGTCGCCGCCCTCGCCTTCCCCCGCCCCGAGGACCTGGCCGACGACGGCTATCTCGGCCGGATCACCGTCAACGGCGTGGACGCCTTCGTGCGCCAGGCCTGCCGCCGCCTGGAGGAGCAGGCCGAGCAGGCCGGCGACAACACCGACCCGACCACGGACGCGCCCGGCCTGGAGGCCGCCTGGCGGGTCTGGGCCCGCCGCTCCACCACCGGTGCCACCAAGGACGCCCGGCGGCTCGCAGGCTCCACCATCGGCATCACCGGCAAGGCGGTGGCCTTCCTGGTCGACTCCGGCTTCCTGCAGAAGACCGCGGACGACGCCGGCGGCACCTACCGCACCACCGCCCGCTACCAGCTCCAGGTCCGCGACCTGGCCGGCAGCGCCGCGATGGCCGAGTTGCTCGACCTCGGCGTGGTCCCGGTCAGCGACGGCACGGCCACCCTGCTGCCCGCCGACCACTCCGAGGAACTGGTCGCCGACGCCGGCCTGCCGTTCCACTCCCTCTGAACCTGCTAAGGGCAAGACTTCATGTACGAGCTCAACCGGGTCCGCCTCTACTCCATCGGCCCGGCCGGCGCCCGCTACGCCGACACCGTCCTGGACCTGCGCGGTGTCGGCGAGCCGGTGGCCGACCCCGCCCCGCAGCAGCCGGGCCTGTTCGGCGAGGAGCCCGAGGGGCCGCAGCGCCGCCCGGCCCCGGCCGGCGTGCTCTTCCTGGAGAACGGCGGCGGCAAGTCGGTGCTGCTCAAGCTGATCTTCTCGGTGATGCTGCCCGGCCACCGCAACACCCTGGGCGGCGCCAGCTCCGGTGTGCTGCGCAAGTTCCTGCTCGCCGACGACTGCGGGCACGTCGCGCTGGAGTGGCAGCACACCGTCACCGGAGAGCTGATCGTGGTCGGCAAGGTCAGCGAGTGGCGCGGCCGTCAGGTCTCCTCCGACCCGCGCAAGTTCGCCGAGACCTGGTACTCCTTCCGCCCGGGCCCCGGCCTGACGCTGGACTCGCTGCCGGTCGCCGAACGCGCCACCCTCGGTGACCCGAACGCCCGCCCGCGCGGCCGGCGCCGCACCATGAAGGGCTTCCGCGACGCCCTGACCGAGGCCGGCAAGGCCTACCCGTACCTCGACCTCACCTTCGAGGACGGCCACGACCGCTGGACCGAGCACCTCGGCGAGCTCGGCCTGGACCCCGAACTCTTCCGCTACCAGCGCGAGATGAACGCCGACGAGGGCGAGGCGGCCGGCCTCTTCGCGGTCAAGCACGACGCCGACTTCACCGACCTGCTGCTGCGCGCCGTCACCGACACCAGGGACACCGACGGCCTGGCCGACCTGGTGCACGGCTTCGCCGCCAAGCTCGGCCGGCGTGCCGAGCTGACCGCCGAACGCGACTTCACCGGCGGTTCGTTGGAGCTGCTGGAGCGGATCGTGGCCGCCACCGGCGCGCGCGAGAGCGTGCGCGAGGCGCACCGCGTCGCCGAGCGCCGCACCCGCCGCCTGGCCCAGGCGCTCGCCGCCCGGGCCGGCGCCGAGCGCGAGCGGGCCCAGGACCTGGCGATCGAGGTGGCCGCCGCCGCGAGCGCGGTCACCGCGGCCGAGGCCGACCGCACCCGCCACGCGCTGATCACCGCCGAGCTGACCCACCGGCACGCCACCCTCTCGCTGGCCGCCGCCACCGCCGAGGCCGCCGGGCTGCGCCGCGAACTGCTCGACGCCCGCACCCTGCACGCCGCCTGGCAGGCTGCCGAGGCCGCGCTGCGCCACCGCGCCGCCGCCGACCGGGCGGCCCGGGTCGCCGCCGCGATCCGCGAGGCCGAGCTGGACGCGGCCCCGGCGCTCGCCGCCCGGGCCCAGGCCGCCGGCGCGCTCGCCCACGCGCTGGAGGCCGCCGCCGGCACCGCCGAGGAGCGCGCCGAGGCCGAGGAGACCCGCGCCGCCGAGCTCCAGCAGGACGGCGCGCGTGCCCAGGCCGACTCGGTGGCCGCCGCCACCGCCGGTCAGAAAGCCCGCTCCGACGCCGACCACCTGCGCCAGCGGCTGGCCGAGGTCGAGCAGGAGACCCAGGCAGCGGTGGCCGCCGGCTGGATCGACACCGCAGGAGACGTTGACCCCGCGCGCGCCGCGCTGCACGCTGCCGACGCGGAGAAGGCCGCCACCGCGGGCCTGGAGCAGGCCCGCGCCACCGCGGAGCAGGCCACCGCCCGCACCCGCGAGGCGGCCGCCGCCGAGGGCCGGGCCGAGCTGGCCGCCGCCCGCGCCAGCGACGCGCGCGCCGCCGCCCAGCGCGCGCTGGCCGCCGAGCGCCGCACCGCCGCGCAGCTGGCGGGGGAGCCGCGGCTGGCCGAACTGCTCGGGCTGGCCCCCTACTTCGACGGTGACGCCGACGAGACCTCGGACGCCCTGACCCCCGACGTCCTGGACCGCGCCGCCGAGGACCTCACCGAGCTGCTCGAAGGCGCCGTCGCCACCGCCGAACGCACCCTCTTCGACCTGCGCACCACCGCCGCCGACGACTCCCGGATCCTGGCCGCCCTCGGCGACGGCGGCCTGCTGCCGCCGGGCCCCGACGTGCTCGCCACCGTCGAGTACCTCGGCGAGCAGGGCATCCCGGCGCTGCCCGGCTGGCGCTACCTGGCCCAGTCCGTCGACCCGTTGGACCACGAGGCGATCCTGGCCGCCCGTCCCGAGCTGGTCGACGGCGTGGTGGTCACCGACCCGTCCTCGCTGGACCGGGCCCGCGAGGTGCTGCAGGCCGCCGCGCTGCTGCCGCGCTCCACCGTGGCGGTGGGCACCGCCGCCGCGCTGATCGCCCCGATCACGGACGAGCCGGCCTTCTTCCTGGTGCCGCCGAACCCGGCCATGCACGACGAGTCCGCGGCCGACACCGAGCGCCGCGAGCTGCGCGCGCGGGCGGGCGCCCGCGACGAGCACATCCGCGAGCTGGCCGCCCGGCTCGGCGCCGACCGCGCGCTGGCCGCCCGGCTCGCGTCCTGGCAGGCCAGTTGCCCGCCCGGCACGCTGGCCGAGCTGACCGACGCGGTGTCGACCGCCGCCGAGCAGGCCGAGATCGCCACCGCCCAGCTGGCCGCCGCCCGTGCCGAGCACACCGAGGCCGAGGCCGACCGGGTGAGCGCGGTGAGCGTCCACGAGGAGCGCCGGGAGGCCGCCCAGCAGACCCGCCGCCGCGCCGACGCGCTGGCAGGGCTGGCGTTCCGGCTGCGCGAGCGGGCCAGTTGGACCAGGTCGCTGCGCGAACTCGCCGAGGACGCCGCCGAGTGCGAGCGCCGCCAGACGGCCTGCGCCGAGCGGGCCCAGGCCTGCGACGAGGACCGCCGGGCCGCCCAGCGGGCCGCCGACGACGCCCGCCGCACCGCGCGCACGCTGCGCGCCGAGCGGGCCGAGCTGTCCGGCACCGTCGCGGTCAGCGACGAGCTGCCGACCGCCTCGCTGCCCGCGCTGCGCGAGGCCTACCGGGCCGCCGCCCAGCTCTACGAGAAGGTCGGCGTCGGGGCCGACCTGCGCGCCGAGCAGGCCCGTGCGGAGAGCGACGAGACCGCCGCCCGGGCCGAGTTGGACCGCCTGACCAACAAGGTCAGGACCCGCGCCGAGGAGTTGCTGAACAGCCCCGACGGCGCCGACGGCCCGGCCCGCCAGGCCGCCGCCGCCCGCGCCGAGGAGCTGGTCGCCACCATCGAGGCCCGCTCCGCCGCCGCCAGCGAGCAACTCGGCCGGCTGCGCGCCGAGGTGGAGCGCTCGGCGCCCGCCGCCGGCGAGGCGCACACCGAGCTGCCCGAAGAGCTCGTCCCCACCGACCCCGAGCACGCCCAGCAGCTGCTGCGCGTGGCCACCGGCGAACTCGCCGAGCGGCGCGAGGCGTTGGAGAGCACCCGGATCGAGCACAGCGAGCTGCTGCGCACCCTGCAGTCCGCGCAGTCCGCCGCCGCCGATTTCGACGAGGCGGCCGCCCAGCTGCGCGACGGCCTGCGCGACCACACCGCGGAGGACGGCGAGGCGAGTGCCGAGCCGTACCTGGACTCACTGGCCGAGGCCCGCACCGCCGCCACCGAGACCCGCCGCGCGCTGCGCACCGCCTCCGCCGAGCTGTCCGCCGCCGACCTCGCCGTCCGCGACGCCAGCGACGGGCTGGTCCGGCACGCCAACGCGGCCCGCTACGAGGCCGTCCGCACCCCCGCCCGCCAGCAGATCCGCGAGCTGCCGGCCGCCGCGCTGCCCGAGCACGCCGCCGCCTGGGCCGTCGCCTTCGCGCCCCGGCTGCGGGTGCTGACCGACGAGCTGACCCAGCTGGAGCGCAACCGCGGCTCGATCGTGGACCGGCTGCGCGGCCTGGTGGAGACCTCGCTCGCCACCCTGCGCGCCGCCCAGCGGCTCTCCCGGCTGCCCGAGGGCCTGGGCGAGTGGTCGGGCCAGGAGTTCCTGCGGATCCGCTTCGAGGACCCGGACCAGACGGTGCTCGCCGAGCGCCTCGGCGAGGTGATCGACGAGGCCACCCGCGCCGCCGTGCGGAAGAACTCCGACCTTCGCCGCGACGGCATGTCGCTGCTGCTGCGCGCGGTGGCGGCGGCGATCGGCCCCAAGGGCGTCTCGGTCGAGATCCTCAAGCCCGACGCGGTGCTGCGCGCCGAGCGGGTGAGCGTGGGGCAGATGTCGGACGTCTTCTCCGGCGGCCAGCTGCTCACCGCCGCCATCGCGCTCTACTGCACGATGGCCGCGCTGCGCGCCAACGACCGCGGCCAGTCGCAGCTGCGGCACGCCGGCACGCTCTTCCTGGACAACCCGATCGGGCGCGCCAACGCCACCTACCTGCTGGAGCTCCAGCGGGCGGTGGCCGACGCGCTCGGCGTCCAGCTGATCTACACCACCGGCCTCTTCGACACCACCGCGCTCGCCGAGTTCCCGCTGGTCATCCGGCTGCGCAACGACGCCGACCTGCGGGCCGGGCTCAAGTACATCTCCGTCGAGGAGCACCTGCGCCCCGGCCTGCCCGCCCCGCAGGACCCGGACGGCCCGGCGATCCACGGCGAGATCACCGCGACCCGGATGTTCAAGCGGCCGGCGGAGGTACCGGCGACGGAGTGACACGGCGCTTGCTGTCGGCCCGATCTGACGGACCGTCGGATCTGACGGTCCATCATGTCCGCATGACGACCATCGAGTACATCCGCTACCGGATCCCGGAGCCGCGGCGCGCGGAGTTCACGGCCGCCTACCGGCGGGCCGCCGTCCCGCTGGCCGCCTCGCCGTACTGCGTGGACTACGAGCTGACCGAGAGCATCGACGAGCCCGGCGCCTACATCCTGCGGATCCGCTGGACCTCGGTCCGGGACCACCTGGAGGGCTTTCGCGGCTCGCCGGAGTTCGCTGCCTTCTTCGCGGAGATCCAGCCGTACGTCGAGGCGATCGAGGAGATGCGGCACTACGCGGAGACCGGCGTGCGCGGCGCCGGACCGCAGCCGGCCGAGCCACCGACGCTCTACGAGTACCTCGGCGGCGCTCCCGCGCTGACCCGCCTGACCAGCGCCTTCTACGCCCACGTCGTGACGGACGAGCTCCTCGCCCCGGTCTTCGCGGGCATGGACGACGAGCACCCGCAGCGCGTCGCGCTCTTCCTCGGCGAGGTCTTCGGCGGCCCGCCCGCCTACTCCGCCGAGCGCGGCGGCCACCCGCACATGGTCTCGCGCCACCTCGGCCGGAACCTGACCGAGCAGCAGCGCCGCCGCTGGGTGAGCCTGCTGCAGGACACCGCGGACGAGGTCGGACTGCCGGACGACCCCGAGTTCCGGGCGGCGTTCACCGGCTACCTGGAGTGGGGCACCCGGATGGCCAAGATGTTCTCCGCCCCCGGCGCGGAGCGCGTGGTCCAGACCCCGATGCCGCACTGGGGCTGGGGGCTGACCCCGCCGTACGTCCCCGCGTGACCTCTGGCCCCGGACCCCTGGCCCGGGACCCCGGCGGGCCGTCAGCCGCCGCGCCCTGCTTGGATGGTCGCCTCTGACCGGGGGAGAGACCATGCCGACCGCCAAGCGCTTCCTGCCCACCGCCCTGCTCTGCGCCGCCCTCGCGGCCGGGGCCACCGCCTGCGGGACGGGCTCCGCCGGCCACGTGGCGGCCTCCCCCGGCGAGCGCGGGGTCAGCCCGGTCCCCGGCACGCCGCTTGCCGCGCCGAGCGCCAACGCCCTGCCCTCGCTCTCGCCGGACCACTACTTCGCCTCGCTCAGCCCCGACGAGATATCCCAGCAGATGCAGACCGCGATGGCCGCGGTGACCTCGCTCCGGATGACCGGGACGGTCACCACGAACGGTCAGACGGCCACCATGGACCTGGCCGCCAACCTCAACGGCGACTGCCAGGGCACCATCAGCACGGCCTCGTTGGGCCAGGTGGAGCTTCGGCACACCGCCGGGCAGACCTGGATGCAGCCCGACGCGACCTTCTGGAGGTCCATCGCCGCCAAGCAGGGCCACCCGCAGAACGGTGACCGGGCCGCCGAGCTGTTCAAGGGCCGCTACCTCACCGGTCCCGCGGACGACCCGAGCCTGAAGCAGATGGCCGACGCCTGCGCCTTCGTCGGCACGCTCGCCCAGAGCCCCTCCGACAACCTGACGCTCGGCAAGGGGACGCTCAGCGTCATCGACGGCGTCAGCGTCATCAGCCTGGCCGGCGAGGACACCTCCGGCACCGCCACGGCGCTGTACGTCGCGGCCGTCGCCCCGCACCACCTGATCCGGATATCCGGCGAGGGCGGCGGCGATCCGCAAAGCGTCGACCTGAGCGACTTCGACAAGCCGGTCACCGTCCAGGCCCCGCCCGCCGACCAGGTCATCGACATCAGCCAGTTCCAGCAGCAGCTCAAGACCGCCTGACGAACAGTCAGCCATCGCCAGCCGCGCGGCGAGTCCGTGCGTAGATGGTCCCGCCGGGAGCGAACCACCCCGCCTTCTTCCGCACGGCCGGGCTCGGGTCCCGAGCGTGGGACGCCGTCAGGGCCGCGACGGCGCGGGCGTCGGTGTGCACGAACTTGCCGACCAGCTCGGCGGCCCTCGCCCGGACCCCCGCGTCGGGGTCGGTGGCCAGGTGCCGCAGCGCTGGTTCGAGGACCCGGTCCGCGCCCGGCGCGCAGCTGTCCTCCTTGCACCGGTCGCAGGCCAGGGCGTGGAACGCCGCGATCCTGACCCTGGCATCCGCGTCCTCGGCCATGGCGATCAGCCGGCCCATGGACTCGGTGTCGACCAGGTGGTCCAGCAGGCGGCAGCAGCCTTCCCGGACAGCCGGGTTCTCGTGGCCCAGGCCGGCGCGAATGGCGCCGACCGCAGCATCCTTGCGGCGCAGCAGCTCCCGGTAGGCCGCCACGGTGCGTTGTGGATCGCCCAGGCAGGAGACCAGGGCTTCGTTGTCGGTCCTGACGAATCCGAGCATGCCCCCCAGTGTCGGGACGTTCGTCCGGCCCGGCAACGGGATTTCGCCGGCCCGTCCCCGAGCGGAGCCCGACCCCGGCATCCTCCAGCCGCCCGCGCTCCAACTCCCCACGCCCTACGGCCGGCACGCGGCGATGCCGCGGCGCCCGGTTGGCAGGCCGGACGCCGCAGCCGCGCACGTCACGCCGGCGAGGTGACCGCCGGGCCGAAGTGCCGGGCGAAGAACCGGACTGCGCTGTCCGCCTCGAACCTGGGCAGCTCCTTGTGCTTGCCCGCGTTGGCGTGCAACGTCTTCTCCGTCGAGGCGAAGGCGTCGAAGAGCGCGAGACCGGCCTCGCGCGGGATGTGCTCGTCGTCCCACTGCAGGTCGAACTCGATCGGGATGGTGATCTGCTTCGCCTGCTCGGCCAGGGTGTCGGGCCAGTGCTGGCCGAAGACCGCGGCGGTGATCCGGGGTTCGATCGCCACGAGCGGTAGGCCGATCGCGGTGCCCATGTTGATGCCCCAGAAGCCGACCGGCCCGTCGGTGCCGATCTCCGGGAGTTCCTGGAGGGCGTCCAGGGTCGCCTGGTACTCGGGCACGGCGCGCTTGGCCAGGTGGTCGTTGTAACGGACGACGATCGGGCCTTCCGGCTCGCCCGCCGCCCTCGCCCGGAACAGCTCGGCGATTTCCGCCTCGTCGTGCGCGGTGCGCGGCCGATCGCCGTGACCGGGCGCGTCGATGACGGCGACGTGGAAGCCACAGCCGGCCACAAGGCGCTGGGCGCGGCCGGACATCGCCGGGTGCTTCTTGTGGTTGCCGCCGCCGTGGGCCATCAGGATCAGCGGCGCGTGATCGGCCGCGTCGGAGGCCGGCGACCAGAGAACTCCGGGGACGTCGCCCACGGTGAAGTCGCGCTCGAGCACGCCGTTCGACGACGACTCGGTGGTGAACCGCAGAGAGTACATGGGTGTTGCCTTTCGGGAGTGCCTTGTTGTCGAGGCGCTCCCGGCGACACCTACGTCAATCGCCGGCCGTGACGGCAAGGGGGAGCACCCACATCGATGCAGCGTTCATGGGTCTCACCTCCTCGGGCGGTGTCACGGTCGAGTGAAAGCTAGCAGCCCGATGATCGCCCCTCAATCCCTTTTGACGGAGGAGGACGCCCGGGAAACCCCGCAGCGCTCCGCCCGTCCGGCTGCCAGGATGCCCTGATGAGCACGGACACGCACACCCTGGTCGACCAAGCCCTGGCAGCAGCACGCCTCGCGCTCGAGACGGACGACGACGACCGCTGGCACGACTACCACACGCTGCTGCACCAGGCGTCCGCCGAGCCGACGGCCGCGCTGCCGCTCGGCCTGGCGCTGCTCGGTGCGCCCGACCCGATCGACCGCGCGGCCGGCTGTGACCTGCTGAAGGACGTCTGCGACCGGCACGACGCCGCCCGCCCCGAGGCGCTGACCGCGTTGCTCGCGCTCGCGCAGGGGGAGGCCGAGGGCCGGGTGCTGAGTTCGCTGGCCGGCGCGCTCGGCCGGACGCAGGACCGGCGAGCCGCCCCCGTGCTGGTCGGCCTCGCCCGGCACCCGGACGCCGAGGTGCGTTTCCACGTGGCCGTCAACTTCGCGGTGGCTCTCGGCGACCGGGCGGAGGGTCCGGAGCTCGAGGCCCTGCTGGCGCTGACCCGCGACGCCGACCCGGACGTCCGCAACTGGGCGACCTTCGAGCTGGGCTCCGTGGCCGAGCTCGACAGTCCCGAGATCCGGGCCGCGCTCTGGGAGCGGACCACGGACGAGTACCCCGACGCCCGCGCGGAGGGCGTCAACGGCCTGGCCCGGCGGCACGACCCGCGCGCTGTCCCGCTGTTGGCGGAGCTGCTCGCCGATCCGGCCGGCGAGCACACCCTGAGCCTCGGCGCGGCGGAGATCCTGGGTGCCCCCGAACTGCTGTCCGTGCTGCGGGAGTTCGAGCCCGGTGACTCGTGGGTCGAGGCCGCCGTGCGCTCCTGTGATCCCGAGCAGCGCGCTCAACTGGCCTGCCGCGCCTGGGAGCTGGTGGGGGCGCTGGACCGGCTGCGCCCCGAGCTGGACGCGGCCGTCAGCATGCCGCGCTTCGACTACGAGCTCCGTCTCACCGGCGCGCCGCCCGAACTCGCCTACGACATCGGGGCGCTGCTCGCCCGCGCCGACGGCGACCCGACCCGCGCCGCCGACCTGGTGATCGCCGACCTGGTCATCGGCGACCTGGCCGTCAGCGACCGGGGCGCAGCGGCCGCCTGAGCAGGCTCAGCGGACCACCGGCAGCGCGCGCCGCCGGCTCTGCCGCCACCCCCGGCAGCGGTGTCACCGAGGCAACGACCGCCACCGGTGCCGCCGGCACCGGCAGTTCCGGCAGCGCCCCGTCGAAGAGCCAGGCGTCGAACAGCTCCACCAGCGAGCCGCCCACCGCCGCGTACCGCTGCGCGTGGGCCATGAAGTCGGCCGTGGTCACCACCCCGTGGCGGCGGCCAGTCGCCCAGTCGCGCAGCATCCGGAAGAAGGCCTCGTCCCCGAGGGCGCAGCGCAGCGCGTGCACCGTCAGGCCGCCGCGCTCGTACAGCCGGTCGTCGAACATCTGCTTGCGACCGGGGTCGGCGATCCGCAGGTCCTGCGGGAGGGCGCTCAGCTGGCGGTGGGCGTCGGCGGCGTGGGCCTGGGCGTCGCGGCCGCCGGAGCGTTCCGCCCAGAGCCACTCCGAGTACTTCGCCAGGCCCTCGTTGAGCCAGATGTGCCGCCAGTCCGCGATGGTGACGCTGTTGCCGAACCACTGGTGGGCCAGCTCGTGCGCGACCAGGCGCTCGGAGCCGCGCACGCCGTCCACGTGGTTCGTGCCGAAGGACGACAGGCCCTGCGCCTCGACCGGGACGTCCAGCTCCTCGTCGGCCACCACCACCGCGTACTCGCCGAACGGGTAGGGGCCGTAGAGCTCCTCGAAGAGGCGCATCATCTGCGGCTGGCGGCCGAAGTCGCCGGCGAACCGCGGCACCAGCCGGGCCGGCACGTAGCCGGTCTGCGGGACCGCGCCTGGTTCGGCGTCGACCAGCAGCACCTTCTCGAAGGCGCTGATCGCGATCCCGACCAGGTAGCTGGAGGTGGGCGCGGCCTGCTCGTAGACCCAGGTGGTGCTGCTGGCCTTGGTGGTCCGGGTGAGCAGCCGACCACCCGTCACCACCGTGTAGGGGGAGGGGGTGGTGACCGATATCTGGTACGCGGCCTTGTCAGCGGGCCGGTCGTTGCACGGGAACCAGGACGGCGCGCCGACGGGCTGACTGGCCACCAGGGCACCGTCCGTCAGTTCCTCCCAGCCCAGGCCGCCCCACTGGCTGCGGACCGGCTTCGGGTTGCCGCTGTAGTGCACCTCGACGGTGAACGCGGCCCCCGAGGCGAGCGCCCTGGCCGGCTTGACCCGCAGCTTGCCGCCCCGGTGGGTGTAGTGCGCGGCCTTGCCGTCCACCAGGACCCGGCCGATCCGGAACTCGGCCAGGTCCAGGGCGAACTCGCGCAGCGGCTCCGGACCGGCCAGCGCGCTGATCCGGGCGGCGCCGGCCAGCCGGTTGGGCCCGGGACGGTAGTCGAGGGTCAGTTCGTAGCGGTGTACCCGGTAGCGGGTGTCGCCGTTGCCCGGAAAGTAGGGGTCGACCTGCTTGGGGCTCACCGCTGCGTCCACTCCCTGTGCCACACGGACCTCTGCCGTACCGAGCATCTGTTACGCCTGCCAGGCCTCGATCGGGTTGCCCAGCCAGCGGGTGTCCGCCGGGACCGACTCGGCCCCCATCACCAGCGAGGCCGGGCCCAGCGTGCTGCGCGCCCCGATGGTGCTGCCGGGCAGCACGATCCCGCCCGGGCCCAGGGTGGCGCCCTCGCGGAACACCACAGTATCCATGCGCATGATCCGGTCGTGGAAGAGGTGGGTCTGCAGCACGCAGCCCCGGTTGATGCTGACCCCGGCGCCGAGGGTGACCAGGTCGGCCTCCGGCAGCCAGTAGCTCTCGCACCACACGCCCCGCCCGATCCGGGCACCCAGGCCGCGCAGCCAGAGCGTCATCAGCGGGGTGCCGGGTACCGCGCCGATCAGCCACGGCACGGCCAGCACCTCCGTGAAGGTGTCGGCCAGCTCGTTGCGCCAGACGAACCCGCTCCACAGCGGGTGCTCGACCGCCTTGAACCGGCCGATCAGCAGCCACTTGGCGGCCAGCGAGACGACGCAGGCGACGGCGCCGGCGGCCAGCAGGACCAGGCCGGAGAGCAGCGCCGCGAGCAGCGGCGAGCCGGTCGCGGCCAGCGCGCAGAGCGCGGCGGCGGTCAGCAGGGCCAGCGCGGCCGAGCAGAGCACCGGAACCAGCCGGCAGACCTCGACCAGGCCGCGGGCCCAGAGCAGCCGGGTCGGCGGGTCGTAGGTCAGGCTCTGGTCGGCGACGTCGGCGGCGCGCGGCAGCTTCATCGGCGGCATGCCGAGGTAGGAGCTGCCCTTCTTGGCCTTCTTCGGGGTGGCCGAGAGCACCCCGACCAGGCCCCGGTCCGGCACCGCGCGCCCGGGCGCGGTCATCCCGGAGTTGCCGAGGAAAGCCCGGTCGCCGATCTCGGCCCGGCCGATCCGCAGCCAGCCGCCGCCCAGCTCGTAGGGCGCGATCAGGGTGTCGTCGGCCAGGAAGGCGCCGTCGCCGACCGTGGTCAGGCTGGGCAGCGCCAGCACCGTGGAGACCTCGGCATTGCGGCCGACCTTCATCCCGAGCAGACGCAGCCAGATCGGGGTGGCCAGACCCGCGTAGAGCGGGAAGAGCGTCTCGCGGGCCAGGTCCATCAGCTGGCTGACCGTCCAGGCCTGCCAGCCGACCCGGCCGTGCAGCGGGTGGTAGCCGGTGCGCAGGCCCAGGCTGAGCAGCCGGACGGCGGCCAGCACCAGCAGCGCGTACGTGGTGCCGTAGGCCAGCGTGGCCGGCACGACGGCGAGCAGGGCGCCGCGCAGCGCCGCGCCGAGCCCGTCGCCGGGAGCGACGAACTGGACGGCCACCAGCAGCGCGGGCGCGGCGGCCAGCGCGGGCAGCACGCTCAGCCCGAAGCCGGTCACGCCGTACAGCGCGGACCAGCGGCGCAGGTGCGGCGGCCGCTGCTTGGGCCAGCCGTGTTCGGCCTTGCCGAGCTTGACGGCGGGCGCGCCGGCCCAGCGCTGGCCGGTCGGGATCTGCCCGGTCACGCCCGAACCGGGCGCCACCTCGGAGCGCTTGCCGACCCGGGAGCCGGGGAACAGCGCGCTGCGGGTGCCGATCACCGCGCCGGCGCCGACCCGGAGCTGGCCGATCTCCAGCCGGTCGCCGTCCAGCCAGTAGCCGGACAGGTCGACCTCGGCCTCGATCGCGCAGCCCTTGCCGAGCCGCAGCATGCCGGTGACCGGCGGCAGCGAGTGCAGGTCCACGTCGTCGGCGATCCGCGCGCCGAGCGCCCGGCCGTAGCGGTTCAGCCAGGAACCGGACAGCTCGGTGGCGCCGCTGGCCTCGGCCAGCCGCTCGGCCGCCCACAGCCGCAGGTGCACGCTCCCGCCGCGCGGGTGGCTGCCGGGCCGCACGCCGCGCAGCAGCAGGCGGGCGCCGCCGGCCGCGATCGCGAGCCGGCCCGGCGCGCTGAACAGCAGCAGGCCCGCCGAGGCCAGCAGCCACCACGAGGCGGTCGGCGCCCAGGTGTAGGCGCCGAACCAGTGCAGCACGTTGCCGAGCGCCAGCAGCGCGGTCGTCCAGCGCAGCCCGACCAGGGTGAACAGCGGGAGCATCAGCAGCAGCTGGACCAGCTTGGCCCGGGTCGGGGTGGGCGCGATCTCGCGCCTGGCGCCCTCGCCCTGCGCCGAGCGCTCCAGGTGGCGGGCCAGCTTGCGCAGCACCGGCTGCTGGTAGATGTCCAGCACGGCGGCGGCGGGGTAGCGGGTGCGCAGCAGCGTGGTCAGCCGGGCGGCGGCCAGGCTGCCGCCGCCGATCGCGAAGAAGTCGTCCTGCGCGCTGGTCACCGGGATGCCGAGGATCTCGCTCCACTGCTCGGCCAGCCAGGCTTCGGTGCCGTACAACTGCTCGACCGGTCCGCTCGGCGCCAGCTCCAGCGGCCAGGGCAGCGCGTTGCGGTCCACCTTGCCCGAGGTGCGGGTGGGCAGCTCGGCGACCGGCGCGAGCAGCGGCACCAGGGCGGCCGGCAGCTCGGCGCGCAGCTTCGTCACGGCCGCCTCGTGGTCCCAGCCCTCCTGGGTCACCAGGTAGCCGACCAGCAGCTGGTTGCCGCCGCGCGCGGTCCGCACGGCCGCCGCCGCGCCCGCCACGCCGGGCAGCGCCTGCAGCGCGGCGTCCACCTCGCCCAGTTCGATCCGGCGCCCGCCGAGCTTGATCTGCTCGTCCGCGCGGCCCAGGAAGATCAGGCCCTCGGGCTCGGCCCGGACCAGGTCACCGCTGCGGTAGGCCCGCTCCCAGCCGAGCGAGGGCAGCGGCGCGTACTTCTCGGCGTCCTTGGCCGGGTCCAGGTAGCGGGCCAGGCCGACGCCGCCGATCACCAGCTGACCGCTGTCGCCCATCGCGACCGGGCGGTCCTGCTCGTCGACCACGGCCAGCTCCCAGCCGTCCAGCGGCAGGCCGATCCTCACCTGGCCCTCGCCGGTCAGCAGCGCGCCGCAGGCGACCACGGTGGCCTCGGTCGGGCCGTAGGTGTTCCACACCTCGCGGCCCTCGGTGACCAGCCGCTCGACCAGCTCGGGCGGGCAGGCCTCGCCACCGAAGATCAGCAGCCGGACGTCGCCCAGCGACTCGGCGGGCCAGAGCGCGGCCAGCGTCGGGACGGTGGAGACCACGGTGATGTCCTGCTCGGCCAGCCACGGGCCCAGGTCGGCGCCGCTGCGCACCTGCGAGCGCGGCACCGGCACCAGGCAGGCGCCGTAGCGCCAGGCCAGCCACATCTCCTCGCAGGAGGCGTCGAAGGCGACCGAGAGCCCGGCCATCACGCGGTCGCCGGGGCCGATCGGTTCCTCCTGGAGGAACATCGCGGCCTCGGCGTCCACGAAGGCGGCGGCGTTGCGGTGGGTGACGGCCACGCCCTTGGGCTTGCCGGTGGAGCCGGAGGTGAAGATGATCCACGCGTCGTGGTCCGGGGTGGGTCGCCCGGCGCTGCCGCTGCCCGGGCGCAGCACGGTCAGCTCGTGGCCGGCGCCGAGCACGGCGGTCACCTCGGCCTCGCCGAAGACCAGGTCGGCGCGCTCCTGCGGGTCCTCGGCGTCCACCGGCACGTAGGCCGCGCCGACCGCGAGGACGGCCAGGATCCCGATGTAGAGGTCGTTGGTGCCGGACGGGACGCGGATGCCCACCCGGTCGCCGAGCCCGACTCCGGCGGCGGCCAGCTTGCGGCGCAGCGCCTCGACCTCGGCGGCCAGCGCGCGGTAGCTGAGCTGGGTGCGCCCGTCGTCCAGCGCGGGCTCCTGGGGGTGCGCGTGCACGGCGGCGTCCAGCACGTCGACCAGCGTGCGGGCCACCGGGGCCGCGCCGGTGCCGAAGAGCGCGGGCACGGCGGGTGCCGGCACCTCGGGGGATTCGGGCACGCCAGAAGGCGTGGCCGGCCCCTGCCGGTCACCCTGTGTGCTGATCTGCGTCATGACAGCCATGCGATCCTCGTCCCTCGTCCCCCCACGGGGCCGCCACCGCACCGTCCCTGACCTGCGACGATTCGCGGCCCTTGGGCGGTCGGCCCCGACCCGGAGCACAACAACGTGATCGATGGTAGTCCGAGGTCGAGCTGAACCACGAGTGAACGAGAAGTGGCCTGGCGGCCAACTGGCCGGTTTCGGACGAAAACTGACTACTCATCAGCTTTTCTATTCGCGGCCTGCCAAGGGTCCTGACGGACCGTCAGTCGAATTGACGGTCCGTCAGGTGAAATCTGACGATGTGACTCAGGTAACAGAGCGTGGGCCGATCGGGCGCCTGCGTTGTGGCGTGGGCCTCATGCGGGGCGGGTTGGCGGCATCCGGTGGTGTCAGAAGTGGAAGACCGCATCCGTCTTGGTGTGCAGCCCGCACGGGTTGGCGAAGGCGTGCTGCCAGGCCACCGGCCGCCCCTGCCAGGCGCCTTGGGCGAAGGCGGTTACCGGCTGGTAGAGGTCGTTGCAGAGGACGCCGGGCCGCCCTTTCAGCAGGTCCAGGTCGCCGCCGGTGGGTTCGATCGCGGCGCAGGCGTCCTGCGGCTGCGGGTGGCTGCCGCCGGCCGGGTCGCAGTGCAGGTCGACGGCCCGGGCCGCGCCGGTGGTGTCGTCCTTGATGGTCAGTCGGAGGTAGGAGGCCGGGGCGGCGGGCTGGGCCTGGGCCGGCGTGGGCACGGTGAGGAAGGCGAGGGTGAGCGCGGCGAGTGCCGCGCGGATGCGCAGGGAGATCACGCCGACAGGGGTACCAGCGGGTCACGCGGCACGCCCAAGCCGTCACTCCATCGTGGGCGTGGCGGCTGCCGCGAAAGTCGACGGCGCGGCGGCGGTGGTCGCGTCGCCGGGCGCGGCGTCTCCCGGCGCGGCGGTCGTCGGTTCGGTGGCGGTCGGCTCGGTGGTGGTCGGGTCCCGCAGCGCCTCGGCCTCGGCGGCGGCCAGCAGGCGGTCCAGCAGCCCGGGGAAGAGCGCTGCCAGGTCCGCCTCGCGCAGCGTGCTCATCCGCGCGGTGCCGCGCCGCTGCTGACGGATCACGCCCGCCTCGCGCAGCACCCGGAAGTGGTGCGTGCTGGTCGACTTGCTGACCGGCAGGCCGAACGCGATGCAGGCCATCTCGGCATGACCGGCCGCCAGCTCGCGCGCGATCCGCAGGCGCAGCGGATCCGCCAGGGCGTGCAGCACCGCCGCCAGGCGGATCTGGTCGACCGGCGGCTCGGGCAGGCGGAGGCTGGTGTCTTCGGTCACGGCCCCAGTGTACGGCGTGGTACGGCAACAGTCGTACTTCGATGAGTTTCGTAGTACGGTGCTTCTCGTACCAATCGCCTAGCGCTCCGAGGAGCCTGCCGTGTCTGCCGTGTCTGCCTTGTTCGAGCCCATCACGCTGCGCGAACTGACCATCCCGAACCGGCTCTGGATGGCTCCGATGTGCATGTACTCGGCGGCCGGCGAAGGCCCGGACACCGGCGTGGCCACCGACTTCCACTTCACCCACCTGACCAGCCGGGCGGCCGGCGGCACCGGTCTGATCCTGGTCGAGGCGACCGCCGTCACCCCCGAGGGGCGGATCAGCCCCAACGACCTCGGCCTGTGGAACGAGCGCCAGCAGCACGGCCTGGTCCGGGTGGCCGCCGGGATCAAGAGCTACGGCGCGGTGGCCGGCATCCAGCTGGCGCACGCGGGCCGCAAGGCCTCCACGGACTCGCCGTGGGTCGGCGGCCGGCCGATCCCCGAGCGGGAGGGCGGCTGGCGCGCCGTCGGCCCGACCGCCGAGCCCTTCGGCGACCACCCGGACCCGGACGCGCTCACCGTCGCGCAGATCGGCGAGACCGTGCGGGCCTTCGCCGAAGCGGCGAAGCGGGCCCTGGCGGCCGGCTTCCAGGTGGTCGAGCTGCACGGTGCGCACGGCTACCTCATCCACTCCTTCCTCTCCCCGAACTCCAACCACCGCACCGACGCGTACGGCGGCTCGTTCGAGAACCGGACCCGCTTCGCCCTGGAGGTGGCCGCCGCCGTCCGCGCCGTCTGGCCCGCCGAGCTGCCGGTCTTCTTCCGCACCTCGGCCACCGACTGGCTGGCCGAGAACCCGCAGGACGAGCGCGCCGGCTGGACCGGTGAGGACACCGTCCGGCTCGCCAAGGAGCTGCAGGCCGTCGGGATCGACCTGCTGGACGTCTCCACCGGCGGTCTGGTGCCCGACGCCCGGATCCCGGCCGGCCCGGGCTTCCAGGTGCCGTTCGCCGAGCGGGTCCGCGAGGCCACCGGGCTGCCGGTCGCCGCGGTGGGCCTGATCACCGAGCCCGCGCAGGCGGAGCAGATCGTCGCCGAGGGGCGCGCGGACGCCGTCCTGCTCGGGCGCGAGCTGCTGCGCAACCCGTACTTCGCCCAGCACGCCGCGCGCGAGCTGTCGGCCGAGCGGCGCTGGCCGAGCCAGTACGCCAAGGCGATCGGCGACCGCGGCTGAGCCGTCGGCACGCCGAGCTTCCGTTCCGCCCGGCTCCCGCTCCGCCCGGCCCGCAGACGATTCAGCGAGCCGGGCGGCTGCCCGTCAGCGGCCGGTCACGGCCGGGGCCGCGCCGCCGCTGGGCGGCGATCTGACGCGAGATCACGATCTCCAGCAGGCACCAGACGATCCCGAACACCCCGATCCCGCTGACCAGCATCATCAGCGTCAGCGCCTTCTTCGCGTGCGCGAACGAGGCCAGCGTGGCGACCGTCAGGCCGACCAGCGTGAAGGCCAGGAAGACCACGGTGCGCACGGCGGCCGCGCGCACCTCGTCCGGCATCCGTCTGCGTGCAGCGGCCATCGGCGCGAACCCCCACAGGACTGAGCGGGGCGGACCCTCACGCCCCCCGCCCACTGCCTGCCCGCGCGCGCCGAGCGCAAACGCCGGGGCCCGCGTCCCGCCCCCCGACGCGCCCCCCGACGCGCTACCCCAGCTCGGCGGCCAGCTCCTGCATGGCTCCCGTCACGATGGTCCGCATCGCCTGCTCGGCCCGCTCCGGCGCCCCCGCGCAGATCGCCTCCGCCACCTCCCGGTGCAACTGCACCGCGTACGCGCGCGGCTGATGCGGCATCAGCTTGTGCTCGGTGCGCCCGGTCAGCACCGCGCCCACCGTGTCGCCCAGGTGCGCGAACATCTCGTTCCCGGAGGCGCGCAGCACGGTGGCGTGGAAGGCGATGTCGTGCCGGAGGAACGCGGTGAGGTCGGCGGCCCGCGCCGTGACGGTCAACTCCACGGCCAGAGAGCTCAGTTCACGGCAATCGTCCGGGCTCGCGTACTGCGCGGCGAGCGCCGCCGCCGCCGGCTCGACGGCCACCCGCAGCGAGCCGAGCGAGCGCAGCTGGGCCGGCCGGTCGGCGCCGGCCAGCCGCCAGCGGATCACCAGCGGATCGAAGACGTCCCAGTCGCGGCGGGGCTGCACGGTGATCCCGACCCGCCGCTTGGACGCCACCAGCCGCATCGACTCCAGGATCCGTACCGCCTCCCGCACCACCGTGCGGGACACCCCGAAGCGCGTCTCCAGCTCCTCGATCCGCAGCACCGCCCCCTCGGCGAGTTCCCCCGACGCGATGGCCGGTCCCAACTCGGCGAGCAGTTTGCCGGGCAGCCCCTGGATCTCCATCGGTCCAGCCTAGATGACCCGGCGCCGGCCTCTGACTGCCCCAAGCCCTAGTCGACAAGTATGACGATTTGATGTCGCCGTCTTGAATAAGTCATACCTTTGGCGCGATAGTGGCGTCACCGCAGCCGGTGGCCGCGGCCGGCAGCGAAGTGTCAGGAGCAGAACCCATGGCTCTCAGCGACGAGAACCACCGCGACGGCAACCAGTCGAGCCGTCCCCGCCCGCTCATCGTGGTGATGGGCGTCTCGGGCGTCGGCAAGACCACGGTCGCGCAGCTGCTCGCCGACCGCCTGGGCCTCCCGTACGCGGAGGCAGACGACTTCCACCCCGCCGCCAACATCGCCAAGATGACCGCCGGCATCCCGCTGGACGACGCCGACCGCGCCCCCTGGCTGCGCGCCCTGGCCGCGTGGTTGCACGAACGCGGCGAGGCCGGCAGCGGGGGAGTGGTCACCTGCTCCGCCCTCAAGCGCCGCTATCGCGACACCCTGCGGGCGGGCTGCCCGGCCGCCTTCTTCCTGCACCTGGACGGCGGCCGACGCCTGGTCGCCGGCCGACTCGCCCTGCGCACCGGCCACTTCATGCCGTCCTCGCTGCTCGACTCCCAGTACGCGCTGCTCGAACCGCTCCAGCCGGACGAGCACGGCGCGGTCCTGGAAGTCGGCTCGCACACCCCCCACGACCTCGTCGAGCTGGCCGTCACGCTGCTGCGGCCCGTCAATGGAGACCTCGATTGAACCCCCACCACCTCGCCGCAGCCCTTCCGCACGCCCACAGTGACGGGCGGCTGCTGCTCGCCACGCTGCTCAGCATCGGCGTCATCGTGCTGGCGATCAGCAAGCTGAAGCTGCACCCGTTCCTGGCGCTGACCGTCGGCTCCGGCCTGCTGGCGGCGCTCGCCGGCGCGCCGTTCGACCAGCTGACGACCAGTTTCGCCACCGGTTTCGGCGCCACCGTGACCAGCGTCGGCCTGCTGATCGGCCTGGGCGCGATGCTCGGCAAGCTGCTCGCCGACTCGGGCGGCGCGAACATCATCGCGGACACCGTGCTGGCCCGTTCCAGCAAGCGGCTGCTGCCCTGGGCGATGGCGCTGATCGCGGCGGTGCTGGGGCTGCCGCTCTTCTTCGAGATCGGCGTGGTGCTGCTGATCCCGATCGTGCTGCTGGTCGCCCGGCGCGGCAACATGAGCGTGATCCGAGTCGGCATACCGGCGCTGGCCGGTCTCTCGGTCCTGCACGGATTGATCCCGCCGCACCCCGGCCCGCTGGTCGCGGTCGACGCGCTGAAGGCGAACCTCGGCGTCACGCTGGCGCTGGGCCTGCTGATCGCGGTGCCCACCCTGATCATCGCCGGCCCGCTCTTCGCCCGGGTCGCCGAGCGCTGGGTCGGCCCGCTGACTGCGCCGCAGGTCGTCGCGGCCGAGCCCGAACGCTCCGGCCCGGCCCCGTCGTTCGGCGCGGTGCTCGCCACCATCCTGCTGCCGGTGGTGCTGATGCTCGCCAAGGCACTGGCGGACGTGGCGATCGACAACCCCAAGGACCACGCCCAGCGCATCCTCGACTTCATCGGCTCCCCGCTGATCGCCCTGCTGCTGGCCGTTCTGCTGGCGATGCTGACGCTGGGTCGGGCTGCCGGGTTCAGCAAGGCGCGGATCTCCGAGACCGTCGCGTCCTCGCTCGGCCCGATCGCCGGCATCGTCTTCATCGTCGGCGCGGGCGGCGGCTTCAAGCAGACCCTGGTCGACGTGGGCGTGGGCGACGCCGTCAGCCACTGGGCGGGCAAGCTGCACATCTCGGCGCTGCTGCTCGGCTGGCTGATCGCGGTCCTGATCCGGCTCGCCACCGGCTCGGCCACGGTGGCGACGATCACGGCAGCGGGCATCGTCGCGCCGCTGGCGGCGGGGATGAGCACCTCGCACACGGCGCTGCTGGTGCTGGCGGTGGGGGCGGGGTCGCTCTTCTTCTCGCACGTGAACGATGCGGGGTTCTGGCTGGTGAAGGAGTACTTCGGGATGAGCGTGGGGCAGACGCTGAAGAGCTGGTCGGTGATGGAGACGATCATCTCGGTGGTGGCGATCGCGCTGATCCTGCCACTGAGCCTGATCATCTGACGATTGACGACCCGAAGGTACGCGGCCGCTCAGCCCAGCTGAGCGGCCGTCCGCGCGTCCAGGTCCGCCGGGCGGATCCGCACCTGGTGCATGGAGCCCGCAAACCTGAACAGCAGTGCCCAGACCCCATCACGCTTGAAGCCCTCAACCGCCAGAAGTTCCGCGTCGGGACTCGTCAACATGCACTCCAGCCAGATGCGCTCGAATCTGCTCAGTGGCAGCACCTTCACGGACTCCCAGGCAGCGGCCAGCGCATCCGGCACCCGCGCGAACGTCGCGGGCTCCGTGATGCCGGTCAGCTCCACTGTCACCGGCTCGTAGGCCGCCGCGAACCGTGTCTCGCCGCTCACCACGCCACTTCTCCAGGACGCTTCGGGTGATTCTGATGAACCCCGGCCGACGCGCGTCAACCGCCACCCCGTTCCGCCACCACGATCGCCCATACGATCTTGCCGAAGCCGTACGGCCGGGAGCCGAACCCCCACTCTTGCGCCAGCGCCACGACCACACGCAGTCCTCGCCCGTGCTCCTCCAGCGCGTCAACCTCCCGCACAACAGGGCGCACCCTGCTGGCGTCATGGACGTCCATCCGCAGCCGCGCGGCGTTCACGTCCAGCCGAACTAACACCCGCTCCCCGCGCCGCGACCCGTGCTTGACCGCGTTCGACACCAACTCCGTCACGATCAGCGCGCCCGCCTCGGTGAACCGCTCACCGCCCTCGGTCCGCCGCAGCAGCCCGAGGAGCCGCGCCCGCGCCTGCGTTGCCGAACTGTCGCTGCGCAGCAGCCAGAACGCGCTGACCCCGTCCAACACGGCCGGTCTCCCTGCGAGATCGGTACCGGAGATAGCCACACCTGTTCCCTCCACATCGGCCACCAGGCATCAGGTCCGTCTATGCCTGCGCCAAGAACGTTCCTCTGTGGGAGTTGGAAGTTCTTCCCCGGCGAGGGGGTACCCATGGTGGGTACACTCGCGGTCAGCAGCTCGCCACAGAACGTCATTTCAGCTCGCGGGGTCACGGATGACTGCCCAGGTCTCACCGGCAACACTGCCGGCACACGTACTGGAGCGCGCGGACATGCGCGCAGCTCTGGCAGCGCACGACTTCGGTGCCGTCTTCTCGCTGGCTCGCAAGTGGGCTGGCATCAGCTACTCGAAGATCGCCGAGTCCTGTGACATCAAGCCCGAGCGGGTTGGGAAGCTCGCGCGGGGTGACGGCAGCATCACCACCTACGACAAGATCACGCAGATCGCCGACGCCCTCCGCGTGCCCGGGCATCTGATCGGGCTCGCCCCTCGTCCATGGGAACCGGCCCTACCACCCCATCCAGCGCCAGCGATTCCCCTCGGATACTCTCTGGGTCTCACCCGCACCGCCCCTGCCTGACCGCTGGAGAAGTCGAGCAGGCCGCTGTGGTGACCAGCCGAGCACTGGAGCTTTCCATCGGCGTGGCGTCCATCCGCCCCCGCCAACGGATCAACTCCGTCATCCGGCGGCTCGAAGCGCACGCCGAGAATCCGGCAGTGGCCGAAGCCTTGGAAATGGCCCGAGGATGATCTGACTCAGCCGTTCTCCTTGTCGCTCGTGGCCTCGCGAAGCCAGCTCAGGCACGCCTGCGAGCCGGCCACGATCGGAACCGCCACGATCTCCGGGTTGTCCCAGGGGTGCTTCTCCAGCAGATGGGCCTCGAGCAGTGGGTACCTCTCGGCGCTCGTCTTGAGGAGCAACTGCCACTCCTCCCCTGTGCCGAACTCACCCAAGTGCCAGAATGCGGAACCCACCGGCCCGATGATCTGAGCACTGCCCGCGAACCGAGCCCGCACCGCAGATCGGGCCAGCGCCTCGGCCTCCTCACGAGTCGCCGTCGCGGTGGACACCTGGAGGTAGTCAGCCATGTCCTCGATGGTAGCCCTACCGATCTTCGCCCCGTCAACCCTCCACGCCCGCACTCCACTTGCGTCACCGGGCGTGCGAGTACGCGGCCTTGGAGAGCAGCGGTCAGGAGGACATGCACGGAGGCGAGTTGGCGGTATCCATCCTGCTGCACGGCGCGCCGGAGCTGGTCCGCGGCGGAGTCGCTCACGATGACCGCGTGGCAACCGACCGGCCGCACCTGCTGACTCTGGGCATGGCCGGCTACACCCGGAACGGCATCGTCGGACGGCCGTCACTGGGCACGGCAGCCAAGGGCAAGGCGATCCTTGACAGCCTCTCTCCCACTCAGACCTTCGGGGCGGTGTGCGCAAACGGCTGGCCTGCTGCCGGCTGCCCGGCTGGCTGCGGCGGCCTGGGAGCGGACAGTGCTCCGGCGAGCAGGAGCCCGAACCCGACCAGCTGGAACGGGAGGACGATCACGGTCAGCACGTTCGACACCATGAGGGGCCCGAGGCCGCGGATCAGGCTGCCGGACCACAGCGCCGGGCCGAACGTGGACAGGATCGGCTCCGGCAGCATGACCAGGCACCCCGCGAAGGCCAGGCGGGCGTTGCGCCCCCTGCGGCGGATGGCCAGGGCAGCCACGACGGCTCCCACCAGGGGCGCAAGGGTCTTGATGGCGAAGAGGAGCAGGCCGGTGAGGCCAGCGGCGAGCTGGTCGGTCAAGAGACTCCGTCCGGGGAATGTGTGCACGGGAAGCGCGTGCAGCGTGCAGATACCTGGGCCGGCGCAGGCGCGTACAGCTGACTACCGACAGGTGGCAGCCCGGGGCCGGCGGCCTGCAGGGATCTGCTGGGTGCTGGAGACGATCATCTCGGTGGTGGCGATCGCGCTGATCCTCCCGCTGAGCCTGATCATCTGACGATCCGAAGGCGGACGGCCGCTCAGCTGAGCGGCCGTCCGCGTGTCCGGTACGCCCGGGCGATCAGGCGCCGCCCTCCGCGAAGGGCCCGCCCCCACCGAAGGCCAGCTCGGCGAAGCGCTCGCCCATCCTGCGATGCGTGGCGGCGTCCGGGTGGAGCTCGTCGGGCAGCGGCAGCTCGGCGAAGTCGGCCTGACCGTAGAGCTCGCGCCCGTCGAGGTGGTGCAGCTGCGGGTCCTCGGCCGACCGCTGTGCCACGATCCGGGCCAGCTCGTCCCGGATGACGCCCAGGCTCAGCTTCCCGCTCGCGCGCTCCGCCGGGTCGCCGGCGGCCCGGAAGCGCAGCTGGCCGGCGCTGAGTGCGGCAGGGTCAGGGAGGCTGGGGCCGGGCGTGTCCTCGTGGATCGGGCAGAGGATCGGCGAGACGACCAGCAGCGGTGTGTCGGGATGGCCTTCGCGGACGGTGTCGAGGAAGCCGTGCACGGCGGGGGTGAAGGCGCGCAGGCGCATCAGGTCGGCGTTGACCAGGTTGATGCCGATCTTGACGCTGATCAGGTCCGCGGGAGTGTCCCGCAGGGCGCGCGCGGTGAACGGGTCGAGCAGGGCGCTGCCGCCGAGGCCCAGGTTGATCAGCTCCACGCCGCCGAGGCCGGCGGCGAGCGCGGGCCAGGTGGTGCTGGGGCTCGCGGCGTCGGAGCCGTGGCTGATCGAACTGCCGTGGTGCAGCCAGACCTTGCTGCCCCGGTCGGGTGCGGGCTCGATGGGGGCGTCGGTGCGCAGGGCGAGGAGTTCGGTGCGCTCGTTGTGCGGCAGCCAGATCTCGACGTGCTTCTCGCCCCCGGGCAGGCCGGTGAAGCGGACGGTGCTGGGCGGGCCGGCCTGGTGCTCGGCGCTCCCGGTGGCCATGTCGATGGTCAGGGTGTTGCCGCCGGCCACCGTGGCCTGGCCGGTCAGGCGCCCGTCGACGAGCAGGTCGTACACGCCGTCCGGGCGGGGCGGGACGCCCAGGTAGACCCGCTTGGTCGGCAGCGTGTCCAACTCGACGGCGGTGGCCCGGGTGCGGAAGGCCAGCCGCACGCCGGAGGGTTGAGCCTCCGCCATGGCGAGCTGTCCGTCGGCGCACTGCGCGCGGGCCCTGGCGGGCAGCCGGTGCGGCAGCAGCCCGTGCGCGGTCTGCTCGAGTTCGAGAGCGCCGCGCACGATGGCCGCGGTGACGGGAGTGGTGATCCAGTGGTGCTGAGTGGGCATCGTGGCAGCCTGCCGATCGGGGTGTGCGGATTGCGGCTCTGAGGACCTGCGGCTCTGAGGACCTGCGGCTCCGAGGACTTACGGCGCGGGCCAGTTCCGCAGCAGGGCGTCGAGGGCGTCGAGGGAGCGCGTCCAGGTCTCCTGGGTGTCGGGGGCGCTGTGACTGAACCCGCCCCCCAGCTCCAGGCTGACGTAGCCGTGGAAGACGCTGCCCAGCAACCGGACCGCGTGCGTCTGGTCCGGCTCGGTCAGGTCGTAGCCGCGCAGGATCGCCCGGGTCATCTGGGCGTGCCGGACGCCGGCGCTGGCGGCCGCGGTCTGCGGATCGAGTCTGAGCTGAGCCGCGGCGTAGCGGCCCGGATGCTCGCGGGCGTAGTCGCGGTAGACGTTCGCGAGGGCGGTCAGCGCGTCCTTGCCGGCCCGGCCGGCCAGCGCGTCGGCGGCCCGGTCGGCCATTTCCTCCAGCGCGAGCAGGGCGATCCTGGTCTTGAGGTCCTGGGAGTTCTTGAGGTGCGAGTACAGGCTCGCGACCTTGACGTCGAACCGCCTGGCCAGCGCCGAGACGGTCACCTGGTCGAATCCGACCTCGTCGGCCAGCTCCGCTCCCGCCTGGGTCAGGCGTTCCGTGGTCAGTCCTGCGCGTGCCATAGCCTCTCCCTCCTTCGACAGGACCGATTATGCATTTGCCTAAAACCTTTAGGCAAATCAGTAAGCCCCTCGTGATTCAGCCATGTGACTCAGATCACATGGAATCCTGCGGCGTCGGCGACGGATTCTCCGCCGCCGGCTGGTCTTGATGTCGACCGAACCTCCCGCCCACCAGCCCCACGGAGCCCCCGATGTCAGACCCCATCCAGACCGCAGTCGTCACCGGAGCCAGTCGCGGCTTCGGACGCGCGATCGCCGCCGCGCTCGTCGCGCGCGGCACCCACGTCGTCGGCATCGCTCGCGACGAGCGGGAACTGCGCACCGTGCGCGACGAACTCGGCGACCGCTTCACACCCGTCGCCGCCGACGCCACCGACGAAGCACTCGCCCAGCAGGTGATCCGCGAGCAGCGCCCCTGCCTGCTCGTCCTCAACGCCGGCGCCACGCCGCACGTGGCGCCCGTGCAGGAGCAGACCTGGGAGACCTTCAGCCGCAACTGGGAGGTCGACACCCGGCACGTGTTCACCTGGACCGGGGCGGCGCTGCGGGAGCCGCTGGCACCGGGCAGCCTGGTCCTGTCGATGTCCAGCGGGGCCGCTCTGGGTGGCTCCCCGCTCAGCGGCGGGTATGCCAGCGCCAAGGCTGCCGTCCGCTACCTGCGCCAGTACGGCGCGGAGGAGTCCGAGCGGGCCGGGTTGGGGATCCGGTTCGTCACGGTGCTGCCGAACATGACCCCGGTCGGCGGGGTGGGCGAGGCCGGGATCAAGGGCTACGCCGCGCGGGCGGGTGTCGATCGGGAGACGTTCATCGAGGGACGGCAGCCGATCCTCCACCTGGAGCAGGTCGGGAAGGCCGTCGTCGAACTCGCCGGGAACCGGGACAGCGGCGCGGAGTACCGGCTCGGCGGCGAGGGTCTGAGCCTGATCGGTTGAGCCGCCACCCGGCCCCACCGCCGCCTACAGTGGCCCCGCCGCACTCCGAGGAGGATCCGCGATGCCGTCGAACGCCGATTTCACCGCCCTGGCCGAGCCGTTCCGGCCGGAACTGCTCGCGCACTGCTACCGGATCCTCGGCTCGATCCACGACGCCGAGGACCTGGTGCAGGAGACCTACCTGCGGGCGTGGCGTGGGTTCGACGGCTTCGAGGGGCGCTCCTCGCTGCGGCGGTGGCTGTACCGGATCGCCACCATGGCCTGCCTGACGGCACTGGAGACGCGCAAGCGCAGGCCCCTGCCGTCGGGGTTGGGCGCGCCATCGGATGACCACCGGGTCGCGGTGGCTCCCCGCGAGCCGACGGTGGCGTGGCTCCAGCCGGCGCCGGACGCCGGGTTCGGCGCCGGCGACCCGGCGTCGGTCGTGGTTGCGCGGACGGGCGTGCGCCTCGCGTTCATCGCCGCGCTCCAGTACTTGTCCGCCCGCCAGCGCGCCGTGCTGACCCTGCGCGACGTGCTGGGGTTCCGGACGGCCGAGGTCGCCGAGATGCTGGACACGACCACTGCGGCCGTGGACAGCGCGCTCCGCCGCGCCCGCGCCCGCCTGGCCGACGCCGGACCGGTCGCGGACGAGCTGGCCGAGCCCGACGAGGGGATCCTGCGCGGCCTCCTCGAGGACTACGTCGACGCCTTCACCCGCGCCGACCCCGCCGCGCTGGTCGACCTGCTGCGGGCCGACGTGGAGCTGGAGATGCCGCCGACCCCGACCTGGTTCACCGGCCGCCGGGCCGTCCTCGGCTTCCTGTCCGCCCGCGTCCTGCGGCCGGACCTGTGGCGGATGACACCCACCCGCGCCAACGGCCAGCCTGCCTTCGTCGTCGACCGCCACGCGGGCGACGGCCGGTACGAGCCCTACGGCATCCACGTCCTGACCCTCAACGGCGCCCGGATCAGCCGCATCACGGCCTTCAACGACCCGAGCCTGGTGCCGACTTTCGGCCGCGCACCCGCGATCACGAACTGAACGGCCTGCTGGTGCGGCGAGTTGCCCGACCCTTCAGTACGGCCACTCCTCCTCCGGGAACACCCGCCCGAACCAGTGCGGTTGCACGTCCCGCAACCGCAACGACCGCCAGCGTCGTGGATCCGCGCCCGCCGGTACCCCGACCGCCACGTCGCGGCCGTAGGCGAAGAGCCGCTCCTGGCAGACCCCGCAGGGCGCCAGGATCCAGTAGCCGCGCGCCTGGTCGGCGAGCGTCACGCAGACCGAGGCCACCACCCGGCGCCCCAGCTTGAACGCCTCGCAGATGGCCCCGGTCTCGTGGCAGAGGCGTACCGCGTTGTTCGGGACCTCCGGTGCGGTGCTGGTGAGGATCGCACCGTCGTCGAGCCGCAGTGCCGCGGCTCCCGACCAGTCCTGCCCGGGAAACCGGGCACGTGCCAACTCGATCGCGGCATCCACCAGTTCTTGGTCAACGGCCATTCAGCGGATGTTACCGGCAGCCCGCCGGACCTGTCGGCGGTGGTAGACGGGCCCGCCGAAGGCGACCACGAGCGCGATGGCCGCCGCGATCGGCAGATCGGGGTGGGCCAGGTACCGGCCGAGCAGCGCGCCGGCCGCCAACGCCACGGCCATCAGCGCCAGTTTGGCCAGGACCAGCCGGCCGATCGGCACCCGGTGGGCCGGCGTCGCACCCGCGCGCCGCTCCCGCCGACGCCGCAGCGTGTGCGCCACCGGCGGGACGACCAGGACCAGCGCCGTGACCCGCACCAGGTGCTGCCACCACGGATCTCCGCTGCCCAGCGCCCAGATGCCGCCGAAGAGCAGCCCGCTCGCGGCATACCCGATCCGGACGGCGACCCCCGAGCCGGGCCGCCGCCTACTGATTCCCCGTCCCCAGCAGCCCGGCCGCCGGGCCCTGTGCCGGGCCGTCCCCGCCCGACAGTCGGCGGGACTCGGCGGCGGCCCAGCTGAAGATGCCCCGAGCCATCAGCGAGGATTCGGCCTCGGCGCGGGCCTGGTTGATCTCCGCGCGCACCGCGTGCGGCGCGGTGTCCTGCGGTGCCGCCTGGACCGCCAACTCGGCCAGGTGGCCGGCCAGTCGCAACTCGCCGGCGTCCGCGTAACGCCGGGCGGCGTCCGTCAGCGACCGCGCCCCGCCCGCCAACTCGGCCAGCGCACAGGCGAGCTGGGCGTCGGGCGCGGGCTTGAGGTGAGCCGGGTTGCCGTCGTACCAGCCGGCGTAGCCCCGCCACGGTTGCGCACGATGAACTCCGGCTCGTCGTACTTGGCCTGGAGGTAGACCCGGTCGGCCAGGTGCGCGGGCGGGCGCACCGACTGGACCAGGTCGTCCAGCCGGGCACCGGAGTTGAGGCCGTCCAGGGTCTGCTCGATCAGGCTCTCCAGCCATTCGGCGGTCTCGGTGAGCGCCTGGCGGATCCGGTCGGCGCCGAAGACCGGGGCACCGTGCGAGGGCAGCATGATCTCCGCGCCCAGGCCCGCCATCCGGCGCAGCGCCACGGCCCACTCGCGCGGGTAGCGCTGGACCTTCTGCGGATTGCCGCAGTTGGGGGTGACCCAGATGAACATGTCGCCCGGGCACAGGATGCGCTGCTCGGGGATCCAGGCCACCGTCGCGTCGTCGGTCTCGCCCCGCACGTGGAACAGCTCGAAGGTCAACTCGCCCCGGGTGACGGTGATCGCGTCCCGGTAGGTCACCTCGGGCCTGCGGTACTCGGTCGGCCAGGTCAGGCTCGGCGCCTGGAACTGCCGCTGGTTGATCACCGCGTTGTAGCCGTTGGTCAGCAGGTACCGGTCGAACCGCTCGCCGATCCGCTCCTGGGCGATCACGGTCGGCCGGGGCGCGTCCTCGGCGTCGAAGCCGCCCATGCCGAAGACGTGGTCGATGTGCCCGTGCGAGAAGATCGCGGTGCTCACCGGGTCGCGGCTCCACGCGCGCACGGCCTGGTGCAGCGGTTCGGCGGCCAGCGGGTTGCCGGTGTCGAAGAGGACGATCTCACCACCGGTGCGGAAGGTGATCACGTTGCCGAAACCGGGGTACCAGCCGACGCCGTCGGTCACGTCGAGCACACCCGTGCCGGCCTGACCGGTGTGCGCGATGCTGTCGTCGACCGCGCCCTGCCAGACCTGGTCGGCGTATTCGGTGAGGGAGAAGCTCATGTCACTTCCTGTCGGAGAGTCCAGGCACCGCCGGCCTGGTGACAGCGCGAGACGAAGATCCGCTCGCTTTTCCCCACCCTCACTCGGCCGGGCGACCCGGACAACCGACCGGACGGACACCCTGAGCGGCCTATCGTTGTGACATGTCACAACGCGACGAGTCACCCCTGCTCGACGACCACGTACGCGAGCAGGCGATCCGGCTCGCCGCCCGTCTCGAACCGCAGGTCAACCAGCTGGCCAGGGAGATCGTCGAGCGCCAGTGGGCCGAGATCCCCGGCTTCGACCGGCTCCCGGGGGACATGCGGGACCTGGAGATCGCCGCGACCACCCGGCACGCCATCCGCGGCTTCCTCCGCTACATCCACCCACCGGTGCCGGACTCCAACTCCGGCACCCACGTCGATGCCGAACTCTTCCGGGAACGAGCGGCCCAGCGCGCCGAGGAGGGGCTCTCGCTGGCCAAGCTGCTCAGGTCCTACCACATCGGCGTCGAGCGGCTGATGGACGCGTTCGCCGCCGCCGCCCGCCCCGGCGAGGAGGCGGCCCTGTGCTGGCTGGCCCGGCGTCAGCTCTCGGCGCTCAACGCCACCGTCGAGATCGTCACCGAGGCCTACCTCGCCGCGCTGGCCGACCAGCAGGTGGCCGCCCGCGAGTTGGCCCGGGCGTTGATCCACGGCGAGGACCCCGAGCAGGTGGCCGCCCGCTACGGCCTCGTCCTCGAACCGGGCTACCTGGTGCTCAGCGTGCGCGCCCCGGGGCCCGAGGGAGTCCAAGGGCCGGTAGCGGTACGGAGGTTGCTCCGCCAGGTGGTGGCGCGGCTCGCCCCGCTGGCCGAGGGCCGCGCGCACAGCCTGCCGGACGAGCACGGCGGCCACCTGCTGCTGCCCGGCGAGACCCCGCACGCCGACCTCGCCCGGTGCCTGGCCACCGGCCTGCCGCAGGCCCCGATCGTCGGTGCCGCCCGGGCCGCGACGCCGGCGGACGTCCCGGCCGCCGCCGACCAGGCGCGCCGGGTCGCGGCCATCGCCCCCGCCCCCGGGCTGTACCGGCTCCAGGACCTGCTGCTCGACTACCACCTGGCCCAACCAGCGGACAGTGCGGCCGAGTTGACCGCCCTGCTCGAACCGCTGGAACAGCACGCCGGCCTGCTCTCGACACTCGCCACCTTCCTCGCCCGCGACCTCGACCGGCGCCGCACCGGCCAGGAGCTCCAGGTGCACCCCAACACCGTCGACAACCGCCTCGCCCGGATCACCCAGCTGACCGGCGTCGACCCGCACACCACCCACGGCGTACAGCTCTTCGGCGCCGCCCTCACCCTGCGCCGGCTCGCCGACGGCCCGGGCGGGTCAGATCGCCCGGCTCGGTCGGACCGCCCGGACGGCCCATAGCCCGGCCGCGCGAACCGGCCTGTTGTCAGTCCTCTCCGGCACACTTCCCGCATGGCTACCTGGCAGCAGTTCGCAACCGAAGCACCCGACCTGGCCGCCGTCATCCGGGCCCGCTTCGAGTCGGCCAAGACCCATGTGCTGGCCACCCTCCGCCAGGACGGCTCGCCCCGGGTATCGGGCTCGGAGGTCGAGTTCACCGGCGCCGACCTCACCTTCGGCTCGATGCTCGGGGCGGTCAAGGCCCGCGATCTCCAGCGCGACGGCCGCTGCGCGATCCACGCCCACCCGGGCGATCCCGAGCAGGAGGGCGACGCCAAGGTCTCCGGCGTGGCCGTCGAGGTGACCGACGCCGTCGAGAAGGCGGCCGCCGCCACCGGAGCGGAGCCGGCGGGCGGCTTCCACGCGTTCCGGCTCGACCTGCGCGAGGCCGTGCACACCGCGGTCGAGAACGATCAGCTCGTTATCCGGCTCTGGCGCCCCGGGTGCCCGGTGCAGGTGTTCCGACGCTCCTGAGCGCGCCGCGACCTCGTGGCCTCCCTCCGGGCCGCGGGTTCTGGTAATGATGGAGGCGGCAGATCCAACCGATGGCCTATGGCGGTTGACCTCGGGTCAGCCGCTGCGAGTCCTCAGCTACGGGACGGGAACAGCATGCCTCTTACCGGTGACTACCAGCCGAGTCCGGAGCAGTGGGTGCGCGACCAGGTGGCCGCGTACGAATCCTCCGGCGGCACCGAGGGGACGATGATGCGGGGCAAGCCCGTCATCATCCTCAGCAGCCTCGGAGCCAAGAGCGGCAAGATCCGCAAGAACCCGCTGATGCGGGTCGAACACGACGGCCGGTACGCCGTGGTGGCATCCCAGGGCGGTGCGCCCAAGCATCCGACCTGGTACTTCAACCTGGTCGCGCATCCGCGGGTCGAACTGCAGGACGGGCCGCAGCGCCAGGACATGACCGCCCGGGAGGCGACCGGCCAGGAGCGGGACCAGTGGTGGGCGCGCGCGGTCGAGGCCTGGCCGGACTACGCCGAATACCAGAAGAAGACCGACCGGGTGATCCCCGTCTTCGTGCTGGAGCCGGTGGCCGGCGGCAACTGACCCTGGTTTCCCGGCAGTTCCTGCAGCCGGGTGGGGACGCACGGCCCCCACCCGGCATCCGCCACTACTCGTTCTCGTAGGTCGCCGTGATCGTCGCCCGGCCGACCGCCTTGAAGCCGAGCGTGGCGCCGATCGCCGCCGCCGAGGCGTCCTCGTCCAACCCCAGCTTCGCGCTGCCCACCGCCGTCACCGAGAAGACGTAGCGGTGCGGGCCGTGCCCGGCCGGCGGCGCGGCACCGCCGAAGTCGTTCGTCCCGTAGTCGTTGCGCGCCTGTACCGCGCCGGCCGGCAGACCCACGAAGTCGCCGTTGCCCGCGCCGGTCGGCAGACCCACGAAGTCGCCGTTGCCCGCGCCGGTCGGCAGCGAGGTCACGGAGGCGGGGATGTCGAACACCACCCAGTGCCACCAGCCGCTGCCGCTCGGGGCGTCGGGGTCGAAGCAGGTGACCGCGAAACTCTCGGTCTCGGGCGGGAAGCCCGACCAGCTCAGCTGCGGGGAGATGTTGCCGCCGGCCAGCACGTGGGCCTCGGGCAACTCGCCGCCGTCGGTGAGGTCGGTGCTGGTCACGGTGAAGCTCGGGACGGGGCGCTGGAAGTCGTGCGGAAGCGGTGGCCTGGTCACGTCGGGGATGCCTCCTGAGGGTCGGGACAGGGTGCTCCGAGCTTAGAGGTCCAGCACAGACGAAGGGCGGCCGACCCGGTGGGGTCGACCGCCCGTCAGCTGATCAGGCGTCAGCTCGGTCCGTCAGCTGACGTGACCTCAGCCCTGGTCCCGCTTGGCCAGGAACTCGGCCACCTGCTCCTGGATCTCCGGCGTGTCCAGCCCGCGCACCGTCATCGTGGTGCGGCGGCGCAGCACGTCGTCCGGCGTGTAGGCCCACTCGTTGTCGGCCGCGAAGGCGACCTGCGCCCACACGTCCGGGCCGTCCGGGTGGATCGGCTCGCCCAGCGCCGGGTCCTCGGCGATCATGCGGGCGATGTCGAAGGAGAGCGTGCCGTAGTGGCTGGCCAGGTGCTTGGCGACCAGCGGCTCCATCCGGGAGCCGGGCTCACGGTCGACCAGCAGGCGGTGCGCGACCGCGTTCGGCGCGCCGACGCCCGGCAGCGGGACGGTCGCGGCGATCGGCGAGATGTCCTCGGCGATGCCGGTGCCGCGCACGTGGGCGAGCTTCTCCAGCACGGTGCGGCCGATGTGCCGGTAGGTGGTCCACTTGCCGCCGGCCACCGACAGCATGCCGCCGCGGCCCTCGGTCACCACGGTCTCGCGCTTGGCGGAGGCGGTGTCGCCGGGGCCGCCGGGCAGCACCCGCAGGCCCGCGAAGGCGTAGGTGATCAGGTCGCGGTCGAGGTGCTCGTCCTTGATCGCGTGGCCGGCCTCGTCCATGATCTGGTTGATGTCGGCCTCGGTGGCCCGCACGTCGCGCGGGTCGCCGGTGTACTCCTCGTCCGTGGTGCCGAGCAGGACGTGGTCCTCCCACGGGATGGCGAAGGAGACGCGGTACTTGTCGATCGGGATGGTCAGCGCGGCGCGCCACGGGGCGCGGCGCTTGACCACCACGTGGGCGCCCTTGGACAGCCGGATCGACGGGGCGGCGCCCGCGTCCTCCATCGCGCGCAGGTGGTCGACCCAGGGGCCGGTGGCGTTCAGCACCAGGCGGGCGTTGACGCCGAACTCGGTGCCGTCCAGTCGGTCCTTCAGGTCCGCACCGGTGACCCGGGTGCCGGTGAAGCGCAGGCCGGTCACCTCGGCGTGGTTGAGCACCACGGCGCCCGCGTCCACGGCGGCGCGCACCGTCATCACGGCGACCCGCGAGTCGTTCATCTGGTGGTCGCCGTAGACCGCGACCGAGCGCAGGCCCTCGGTCTTCAGCGCGGGCACCTGCTGGGCGGCGTGTGCGGCGGTGGAGACCCGGCCCATGCCGTCACGGAAGGCGGAGAGCGCGGAGTAGAGGAAGACGCCGGCGCCGAGCTTGGGGGCGCTGTGCGGGCCGCCCTTGTAGACCGGGACGAAGAAGGTCAGCGGGTTGACCAGGTGCGGGGCCACGTCGGTGGCCAGCGCGCGGCGCTCCTTGTGGTTCTCCGCGACCAGCTTGACCGCGCCGGTCTGCAGGTAGCGCAGACCACCGTGGACCAGCTTGGAGGAGGCGCTCGACGTGGCGCCCGCGAAGTCGCCGGCGTCCACCATGGCGACCTTGAGGCCCGCCTGGGAGGCGGTCCAGGCGACGGCCGTGCCGAGGATGCCGCCCCCGATCACCAGCAGGTCGTAGGTGGCCTTGCCCAGCAGCTCACGGGTCTCGGCGCGGGAAGCGGTGCGGCCGGGGGTGCGCTCGGCGCCCAGGGTCGGGATGGTTGCCATGGTGTGTGTTCCGGGGCCGCGGTGCGGGCGGCGCCGGAGTCTCCTCTCACAGTGCGGTTCGGCCTCAACAGGGTTGGGGCCGGGGAAAACTCGCGAGCCGGCCGGGGCGCGGCCCCGGCCGGCGGCTTGCTCAGCTCTCCTGGTCGTCCTCTTCCACCCAGCCCATGGTGCGCTCCACGGCCTTGAGCCACTTCTTGTACTCGCGCTCGCGCGTGGCCTCGTCCATCCGCGGCGTCCACTCGGCGGCGCGGTGCCAGTTGGCCCGCAGGGTGTCCAGGTCGTTCCAGAAGCCGACGGCCAGGCCGGCCGCGTAGGCCGCGCCGAGCGCGGTGGTCTCGGCCACGAACGGGCGCTCGACCGGGGCGTCCAGCACGTCGGCGATGTTCTGCATCAGCAGGTTGTTGGAGGTCATGCCGCCGTCCACCTTGAGGGCGGTCAGCGTGACGCCGGAGTCCTTCTCCATCGCGTCGACGACCTCGCGGGTCTGCCAGGCGGTGGCCTCGAGCACGGCGCGGGCCAGGTGACCCTTGGTCACGTACCGGGTCAGACCGGCGATCACACCGCGCGCGTCGGAGCGCCAGTACGGGGCGAAGAGACCGGAGAAGGCCGGCACGAAGTAGGCGCCGCCGTTGTCCTCGACGGTGTTGGCCAGGGTCTCGATCTCGGCCGCGGTCGAGATGATGCCGAGTTGATCCCGCAGCCACTGCACCAGCGAGCCGGTGACCGCGATCGAGCCCTCCAGCGCGTAGACCGGGGCCTGGTCGCCGATCCGGTAGCCGACCGTGGTCAGCAGGCCGTTGTAGGAGTGGACCACCTTCTCGCCGGTGTTCAGCAGCAGGAAGGTGCCGGTGCCGTACGTGCTCTTGGCCTCGCCGACGTTGAAGCAGGTCTGGCCGAACAGCGCGGCCTGCTGGTCGCCGAGCGCGGAGGCGACGGGCACGCCCGCCAGGTCGCCGACGGCCTCGCCGTAGACCTCGGCGGAGGAGTGGATCTCCGGCAGCACGGTGAGCGGGACGCCCATCGACTCGGCGATCTTCTCGTCCCAGGCCAGGGTCTGCAGGTTCATCAGCATGGTGCGGCTGGCGTTGGTGACATCGGTGATGTGCTTGCCGCCGTTGACGCCACCGGTGAGGTTCCAGATCACCCAGGTGTCCATGGTGCCGAACAGGATGTCGCCGGCCTCGGCACGCTCGCGCAGGCCCTCCACGTTGTCCAGCAGCCAGCGGATCTTCGGGCCGGCGAAGTAGCTGGCCAGCGGCAGGCCGGTCTCGCGGCGGAACCGGTCCTGGCCGACGTTGCGGCCCAGCTCCCGGCAGAGCGCCTCGGTGCGGGTGTCCTGCCAGACCAGCGCGTTGTGCACCGGCTCGCCGGTGTTCTTGTCCCACAGGACGGTGGTCTCGCGCTGGTTGGTGATGCCGATCGCGCGGATGTCGTCCTTGGTCAGGTTCGCCTTCTCCAGCGCGCCGCGGACCACGGACTGCACCCGGGTCCAGATCTCGGCGGCGTCGTGCTCGACGTAGCCGGGCTGCGGGAAGATCTGACGGTGCTCCTGCTGGTCGACGGCGACGATCCGGCCGTCGGCGCCGAAGATGATGCAGCGGCTGGAGGTGGTGCCCTGGTCGATCGCGGCGATGTAATTGGCGGTCATATGACTCAAGTCCTCGGCTCTGAGGGGTGGGTGGGGGCGTGACGCTGTCAGCACGGTGCCGTTAGAACAGGCCCTTGTACAGCAGGCCGGAGAGCAGGCCGCCGATGACCGGGCCGGCGACCGGTATCCAGGCGTAGCTCCAGTCCGAGCCGCCCTTGTTCGGGATCGGCAGCAGCGAGTGCACGATGCGCGGGCCGAGGTCGCGGACCGGGTTGATGGCGTAGCCGGTCGGGCCGCCGAGCGAGAGGCCGATGCCGACCACGGTGAACGCGGTGAGCAGCACGCCGATGCCGGACAGGCCGATGCCCTTGGTCAGGCCCTGGGTCAGGATCGCCATGCAGAGCACCATGGTCGCGATGATCTCGGTGAGCAGGTTCTGGATCGGGTTCCGGATCTCGGGACCGGTCGAGAAGATGCCCAGCGTGGGCTCCTCGTTGGCCTGGAACTGGCCGAGGTAGCTCAGCCAGACCAGGACGGCGCCGATCATCGCGCCGAGCAGCTGGGAGCCGAGGTAGAGCGGCACCTGGCTCCAGTCGCCGCTCTTGACGGCGAGGGCCAGCGTGACGGCCGGGTTCAGGTGGGCACCGGACTTCGGGGCGACCATGTACGCGGCGACCATGACCGCGAAGCCCCAGCCGAAGGTGATGGCCACCCAACCGGCGTTCAGGGCCTTGGACTTCTTCAGCGTGACGGCGGCGCAGACGCCACCGCCGAGGAGTATCAGCGCGGCCGTGCCGAGCGTTTCGCCGACGAAGACATCGCCGTTCGAGAAGGCGGACACAAAGACTCCTTTGTCCAAATGGCCGGTGCCTAGTGGGCCGAGCCCGTGGCAGGCAGGGTGGGGGAGAGTGCCACGGCGGGGGAGACCGTGGCGGGTTCGGGCTTCCCGTCGTTGGGAGGCGGCCCTGCGGTGGGGTGACGACCGGTGTGCGGCTGATCGGGCTGAGCTCGGATCTTCCGGCGGCCACCGTTCGACATTGTCGACCGCTATGCGGGAGTTTTCCCCTTGGCGGCGGTTACGTCAAGGCCGGGTGACCTCCCTGTGACCCTCCACTCGCCCGACCGGGCCCGCGGCCTCGCGAAGCTAGCAGTCGAATGGCTGAAAATGCGGACAAAACACCGAGGGTGGACAGGAATCCTGTCCACCCTCCGTAATCGTCCGACGGTCGTTCCGGTCCGGCGCCGGCTCGCGTCCGGCCCGCTCAGAACCGCCCGGCGCCCAGGTCGCGGGAGATCGCCCGGGCCGCGTCGCGCACCGAGGCGACCAGCTGCGGCCGCACGAAGCCGTCCTCGCAGACCCGCTCCACGGCCCCGCTCACGCAGACCGCGCCGACCGGGTTGCGCCGGCGGTCCTGGATCAGCGCGCCGATCGAGGCCACCCCCTCCCAGGTCTCCTCGATCGCGTCCGCCCAACCGCGCTCGCGGATCAGCGCGCACTCGGCGTCGATGTCCTCCAGCGAGGTGAGCGTCCGCGGGGTGTAGGCCTCCAGCGGTGCGTCACCCAGCTCGCCGCGGGCCACCGGGTCGTAGGCCAGCAGCACCTTGCCGAGCGCGGTGCTGTGCAGCGGGTGCATCGAGCCCACCTCCAGCACCTGGCGGGTGTCGTCGGGGCGGAAGACGTGATGCACGATCAGCACGCCGTGCTGGTGCAGCACCCCGAGGTAGACCGTCTCGCCGCCGGCCCTGGCCAGGTCGTCGGCCCAGACCAGGGCGCGGGCCCGCAGCTCGTGCACGTCCAGGTAGCTCTGGCCGAGCCGCAGCAGCTCGGCGCCCAGTTGGTACTTGCCGCTCTCCGGGTCCTGCTCGACGAAGCCCTCCTGCTGCAGGGTGCGCAGAATGCCGTGTGCGGTGCCCTTGGCGAGGTCGAGCGAGGTGGCCACCTCGGACAGGCCCAGCCGGCGCTCGCCGCCGGCCAGCAGGCGCATGATCGCGGCGGCCCGGGAGAGCGACTGGATCGGGCCGGGCATGGGGGACCTCCACTGGCAATTCTGGCAAACGGTTCGGGAGACAGTCTGGCGGGTGTTCGACAATGTCGCACAGTTCGTGGTCATGTCGACTGCGGGGGTATCGTCCTGAGTCTGCCAGGCGCGGCCGCTGATTCGCACGTCGCCTACCGGTTCTCGGCCGTTCTCTTCGCCGTCACCTGCCGGGGCCATCAGCGACGACGGCCGCGCCCGCCCGCTCGCCAACCGCCCAGCCGCTCCCGCAACTCGGCGATCCCCGCCGGGCCGACCCGGCAGCAACCGCCCACCAGCCGTGCCCCGTCCGCCACCCAGCCGGTGGCGAAGTCCGCCGGCCCGGTGGCCGCGCCCAGCCAGCACCGGGTGGCGGGATCCCAGCGCTCACCGCTGTTCGGGTAGGCCACCACCGGCTTGCCGGTCACCCGCGCGGCGATCCGCACCGCCGGGCCCACCTCCTGCGGCGCGCAGCAGTTGACCCCGACCGCGACCACCTCCGGCGCGTCGAGTGCCACTGCGAAGGCCTCGGCCAGCGGCTGCCCGGCCCGGGTCCGGCCGTCGGCCACGGTATAGCTGAGCCAGGCCGGCACCCCGAGACCACGCACCGCGCGCACCAGCGCCCGGGCCTCGACCACGTCCGGCACCGTCTCCAGGGCCAGCACATCCGGCTCGGCCGCCACCAGCGCCTCGATCCGCCGCCGGTGGAAGCGCTCCAGCTCGGCCACGCTCAGCCCGTACCGCCCCCGGTACTCCGAGCCGTCCGCCAGCACCGCGCCGTACGGCCCCACCGAGGCCGCCACCCAGCGCCGCCGCCCACCGGCCGCGGCATCCTCAGCTCCGACACCGTCGGCCGCCGCCCGGGCCAGCGTCACGCTCGACGCCAGCAGCCGCCGCGCCGCGTCCGGCCCGATCCCGCGCCGGGCGAACCCCTCGAAGCTCGCCTGGTAGCTGGCCGTGATCACCACCTCGGCGCCGGCCGCGTAGTACGCCCGATGCGCCGCCACCAGCGCCTCGGGCGCGTCCGCCAGCAGCCGCGCCGACCAGAGCGCCCCGTCCGCCAGGTCCTCGCCGGCAGCGGCCAACTGGTTCGACAACCCGCCGTCCAGCACCAGCACATCCGCCGCCAGCGCCTGCCCGAACTCCGACCGCACCGCCATCACCTCTCCTGACACCTCTCATCCGCACCGTAGCCCCGCCGTCAGCCGTGCGGACTACCATCCACCCCATGACCATTCACCAGGCTGCTGCTCAGGGCCGTCCCGCCACCTTCGGCCCCTGGGCGCACTGCCACTGGTGCGGCGCCGCCTACCCGGCCGGCACCACCGACTGGCCGCGCACCTGCGTCGGGTGCGGCGAGATCAGCTACCGCAACCCGCTACCCGTGACGGTCAGCCTGCTCCCGGTCAACCGCCCCGACGGCGGGCAGAGCCTGGCGGTGATCCGCCGCACCATCGAGCCGGGCTACGGCCTGCTGGCCCTGCCCGGCGGCTACGTCGACTTCGGCGAGAGCTGGCAGCAGGCCGCGGTGCGCGAACTGCGCGAGGAGACCGGCATCCACGCCGACGCCGCCGACGTCACCCTGGTCGCCACCGACTCGGACAGCGCGGGCGGCTTCCTCTGCCTCTTCGCGCTCCTCCCGGCCCAGGACCTGACCGCCCTGCCGCCCTCCGTGCCCACCGACGAGACCGAGGGCTGGCAGCTGATCGACGCCCCGATCCAGCTCGCCTTCCCCTTCCACACCAGGGTGGCCGCCGCCTGGTTCGCGGGGGAGTACCGGCCCCGGAGCTGACCCGCCACCGGCGCCACCCCCTCGCCTATTCCGCCGGCAGCGCCACCGCGTCCCGCAGCTGTGCCAGCTCCGCGGCCGGCCCCGTCACGCTCAGCCGCGCCTGCGCCCCGCGCCCGAACGCGAAGAGCAGCAGCTCGGCCGGCTCCCCGGTGACCCGCACCGAGCCGGGCCGCCGCTGACCCACCGTCAGATTGCGCCCGTCCGGCAGGCAGAGCAGCAACCGCACCGGCGTGCGCCGCCCCACCTCGAACCGGGCCGGCATCGGCAACCGGCGCCAGAGCAGCTCCGCCAACGCCGGATCCACCGCCTGCGGCTCCCACGGCACCGCCCGCCGGACGTCCTCGGCGTGTACGAAGTACTCCACCGCGTTGGCCAGCTCGTCCACCCCGGGCAGCGCGAACGGCGACAGCCGCGGCGGCCCGGCCCGGAACCGCGCGACCAACTCGGCGTACGGGCGCGCCGCGTACCCGGCCTGCACCCGCGCCGTCCAGCCCGCGAAGAGCGGCAGCTGGATCCCCGGCCCCGCGTCCGGACGGCCCTCGCGGACCAGCAGGTGCGCGGCCAGGTCCCGGGTCAGCCAGCCGGCGCAGAGCGTCGGCGCGTCCGGTCCCGCCGCCGCCAGCAGCTCCGCCAACCGCTGCCGCTCCCCACGCGCGTAGTTCGACATACCGTCAGGGTAGCGGCGGCGGCCGGTGGCAGATCCGTGCGCGCGGCAGCCCGTCACGGCGAGATCCGTGCGTCCGCCGCCGCCCTGCCGGCCGCCGAGGCAGCATGACCAGATCACGATCGCACCCGTCCCGCGAGGAGTACCGCCATGACATCGACCCTGCGTGAATCCGCCGCCCTGCTGCAGCCCGAGCTGGTCGCCCTGCGCCGCGCGCTGCACCAGGACCCGGAGATCGGTCTCGAGCTGCCGCTGACCCAGGCCAAGGTGCTCGCCGCGCTGGCCGGCCTGCCGCTGGAGATCACCCTCGGCAAGCGCCTCAGCTCGGTCACCGCCGTGCTGCGCGGCGGCCGGCCTGGCCCGACCGTGCTGCTCCGCGCCGACCTGGACGCGCTGCCGGTCCAGGAGGCCACCGGGCTGCCCTTCGCCTCCACCATCCCCGGCGCCATGCACGCCTGCGGCCACGACCTGCACACCGCCGCCCTGGTCGGCGCCGCCAGACTGCTGGCCGAGCGGCAGGCCGAACTGCCCGGCGCGGTGATCCTGATGTTCCAGCCCGGTGAGGAGGGGGCCGGCGGCGCCCGGGTGATGATCGACGAGGGCGTGCTGACCGCCGCCGGCGAGCCGCCGGTGGCTGCGTACGCGCTGCACGTGGGGGCCGCCCAGCTGCCGTTCGGCCTGGTCGCCACCCGCCCCGGCCCGGTGCTGGCCGGCTCCGACACGCTCACCGTCACCGTGCACGGCCACGGCGGCCACGGCTCCAGCCCGCACCTGGCGCTCGACCCGGTCCCGGTCGCCTGCGAGGCCGTCCTGGCCCTGCAGACCCTGGCGACCCGGCGGTTCGACGTCCAGGACCCGGTGGTGCTGACCGTCGGCAGCTTCCACGCCGGCACCGCCGCCAACGTGATCCCGGACCAGGCGGTCTTCTCCGCGACCATCCGCTCCTTCTCCCCGCAGGCCCGCGAGCGGGTGCTCGCCGAGGCGCCCCGCCTGGCCCGCGGCGTGGCGCAGGCGCACGGGCTGACCGCCGAAGCCGTCGTCGAGGAGGGCTACCCGGTCACCGTCAACCACCCGGCCGAGACCGAGTTCGCCGCCCGCACCGCCCGCGAACTGCTCGGCGCCGAAAGGTTCTTCGAGCTTCCGCACCCGATCGCCGGCTCGGAGGACTTCGCCGTGGTCGCCGAGCACGTCCCCGCCGCCTACCTGATGGTCGGCGCCTGCCCACCCGGCACCGACCCGACCACGGCCGCCTACAACCACGCCCCGCAGGCCGTCTTCGACGACGCCGTACTCGGCGACACCGCCGCCCTGCTGGCCGCCCTCGCACTGGAGCGCCTCGGCCAGGCCTGAGGCCGACCGCCAGGTCGCCCCTGGCGCACCGGACGATCACGTGGCAGGGTCTGCACCGTCCGTACGCACGGGGAGGGGAACCGCCACCAGCGCCACCCCGCCCCCATCCTCCGGCCGGGAGACCACCACCGTGAGCACCCCACCCAAGGACCAGGCCCCCGCCGGAGCGGCGAGCGAGCCGCTCTGGCGCCCCACCCCCGAGGTGGCCGCGGCCACCCGCCTGGTCGCCTTCCAGGCCTGGGCCGCCGAGCACCACGGCGCCCCCGCCGCCCCGCTCGCCCCCGTCCCGGACGACGCCACCGCCGCCGCCCGCTACGCCGACCTGCACGCCTGGTCCACCGCCGACCTCAGCCGGTTCTGGACCGCGGTCACCGAGTACTTCGACGTCCGCTTCGGCACGCCGCCGCAGGCCGTGCTCGCCGACCCGGCGATGCCCGGCGCCCGCTGGTTCCCCGGCGCCACCCTCAACTACGCCGAGCACGCGCTGCGCTTCGGCGCCGACCCGGCCCACGCCGAGCTCCCCGCGATCCTGCACCTGGACGAGACCACCGCCGAGCCGACCGCCCTCAGCTGGGCCGAACTGCGCCGCCAGGTCGGCTCGCTGGCCGCCGCACTGCGCGCCCAGGGCGTCGGCCCCGGCGACCGGGTCGGCGCCTACCTGCCCAACATCCCGCAGGCCATCGTCGCGCTGCTCGCCACCGCCTCGATCGGCGCGATCTGGACCTCCTGCGCCCCGGACTTCGGCGCCCGCAGCGTGCTCGACCGCCTCCAGCAGATCGAGCCGGTCGTCCTGTTCGCCGTCGACGGCTACCACTACGGCGGCAAGAACCACGACCGCACCGAGGTGGTCGCCGAGCTGCGCCGCGAACTGCCCACCCTGCGCGCGGTGGTGCACGTCCCGCTGCTCGGCACCCCGGCCCCCGAGGGCGCCTTGAACTGGGCCGAGCTCACCGCCGCCGACACCGCGCCGGTCTTCGAACAGCTCCCCTTCGACCACCCGCTCTGGGTGCTCTACTCCTCCGGTACCACCGGCCTGCCCAAGGCCATCGTGCAGAGCCAGGGCGGCATCCTGGTCGAGCACCTCAAGCAAGCCGCCCTGCACCTCGACCTCGGCCCGGACGACCGCTTCCTCTGGTACACCTCCACCGGCTGGATGATGTGGAACTTCCTGGTGGCCGGCCTGCTGGTCGGCGCCACCGTGGTCACCTACGACGGCAGCCCGGGCCACCCCACCACCGGCGCCCTGTGGGAGGTGGCCGCCCGCACCCGCGCCACCGTGCTCGGCACCTCCGCCGCCTACGTGATCGCCAGCCGCAAGGCCGACCTGCACCCGGGCCGCGACCTCGACCTGTCCGCCGTCCGCTGCATCGGCACCACCGGCTCCCCGCTGCCCCCCGACGGCTTCCGCTGGATCTACGACGAGGTCAAGCCGGACGTCTGGCTCGCCTCGGTCAGCGGTGGCACCGACGTCTGCAGCTGCTTCGTCGGCGGCGTCCCCACCCTCCCGGTCCACCTCGGCGAGATCCAGGCCCCCTGCCTGGGCGCCGCCGTCGAGTCCTGGGACGTCAACGGCAAGCCGCACACCGACGAGGTCGGCGAACTGGTGGTCACCAAGCCGATCCCGTCCATGCCCACCGGCTTCTGGAACGACCCCGAAGGCACCCGCTACCGGGACAGCTACTTCGAGATGTTCCCCGGCACCTGGCGCCACGGCGACTGGATCACCATCACCTCGCACGGCACCGTGGTCATCCACGGCCGCTCCGACTCCACCCTCAACCGCCAAGGCGTGCGGATGGGTTCCTCCGACATCTACGAGGTGGTCGAACGGCTGCCCGAGATCGCCGAGTCCCTGGTGATCGGCCTGGAGGAGGACGGCGGCGGTTACTGGATGCCGCTCTTCGTCGTCCTCGCCCCCGGCGCCGAGCTGAACGACGAGCTCCGCGGCCGGATCCGCACCGTGCTGCGCGAGCAGCTCTCCCCGCGCCACGTCCCCGACGAGGTGATCGCCGTCGACGGCCTGCCGCACACCCTCACCGGCAAGCGGATCGAGGTCCCGGTCAAGCGCCTGCTCGCCGGCACCCCGCTCGACCAGGCGGTCAACCCCGGTTCCGTCGACAACCTCGACCACCTGCGCTTCTTCGAGCGCCTCGGCCGCGAACGCCGCGGCTGACCACGACGAAGGGGCCCCCGCCACGGCGGGGGCCCCTTCGCTACGCCTGCCTCCGGCTCACTCGCCGGACAGCACCTGCTGCGCGGCGGTCCGCGCCTCCTCCGCGCTGTCCGCCGACCGAGCGGCCGCCGCGGCCCGCTGACACTGCGCCAGCGTGAAGGTCGCCAGCGAGGCCCGGACGTACGGGATCGAGGCCGAACCCATCGACAGACTGGTCACGCCGAGACCGGTCAGCACGCAGGCCAGCACCGGGTCGGCGGCCGCCTCGCCACAGACCCCGCAGCTCTTCCCGGCCGCCTGCGCCGCCGAGGCGGCCGCCGCCACCAGATCCAGCAGCGCCGGCTGCCACGGGTCCTGCAGCCGAGCCAGCGCACCGACCTGACGGTCCGCCGCGAAGGTGTACTGCGCCAGGTCGTTGGTCCCCAACGAGAGGAACTCGACCTCCTCCAGGATCGAGCGCGCCCGCAGCGCGGCCGACGGGATCTCCACCATCGCGCCGAACTTCGCCTCCAGCCCCGCCTCCCGGCAGGCCTGCGCGAACGCCTTGGCATCCGCCCGGTCCGCCACCATCGGCGCCATCACCTCAAGGTGCACCGGCAGGCCCTCGGCCGCCGTCGCCAGCGCTCGCAGCTGGGTCCGCAGCACCTCCGGGTGTTCCAGCAGCGTGCGCAGACCGCGTACCCCGAGCGCCGGGTTCGGCTCGTCGGCCGGGGTCAGGAACTCCAGCGGCTTGTCAGCGCCCGCGTCCAGCACCCGGACCACCACCCGACCCTCCGGGAAGGCCTCCAGCACCTTGCGGTAGGCCTCGACCTGGGTCTCCTCGCTCGGCGCCCGCTTGGAGTCGTCGAGGAAGAGGAACTCGGTACGGAACAGCCCGACGCCTTCGGCACCGGCCTCCAGCGCCGCCGCCACGTCACCGGGACCGCCGACGTTCGCGAGCAGCGGCACCAGATGCCCGTCCGAGGTCCGCCCCGGACCCGAGGACGCCGCCAGCGCCGCCTTGCGTTCGGCGGCCAGCGCCCGCAGCTCGGCCTGCTCCGCCTCGCTCGGGCTGATCAGCACCTCGCCGCTGCTGCCGTCCACCGCCACCACGACACCCTCGGCGATCCCGGTCGCCCCCGGCAGTGCGACCACGGCCGGCACACCCAGGGCCCGCGCCAGGATCGCCGAGTGGCTGGTCGGCCCGCCCTCCTCGGTGACGAAGCCGAGCACCAGGGTCGGGTCGAGCAGCGCGGTGTCGGCCGGCGCCAGGTCCCGGGCGAGCAGCACATACGGCTCGTCGCTGTCCGGCACGCCCGGCATCGGCACGCCCAGCAGACGGGCCACGATCCGGTTGCGCACATCGTCCAGGTCCGCCACCCGGCCTGCCAGGTACTCACCGGCCGCCGCCAGCAGCGCCCGGTAGGCGGCGAACGCGTCGTAGACACCGCGCTCGGCGCTGCTGCCCACCGCGATCCGGCGCTCGACATCCGCCATCAGCTCGGGATCCTGCGCCATCAGCGCCTGCGCCTCGAGCACCGCCTGGGCCTCACCGCCCGCCAGGTTGCCGCGCGCGATCAGATCGGCGGCCACCGCGTCCACGGCCGCCTTGGCCCGCGCCTGCTCGCGCGGCGCGTCCTCGGTCGGGATTCGGGTGGTCGGGGGCTCCAGCACCGCGGTCCCCATGTGCCGCACCTGACCGATGGCGACCCCGTGGCTGACACCCACGCCGCGCAGCGTCTTCTCCATCTGCTTCATTTCCTCTCGCCCGCATCGCAGCCCCGCCCCACCAGACCACGAGGGACGGGGCACTGTCCGGCGTTCCGTAGGGTCCGTCAGTTCCAGGTGAAGAGCTCGCCGCCGGTGGCGACCTCGCCGGACTCGGCCACCGCGCCGAGCTGCTCCAGCGAGGCCTCCAGCGCCACGATCGGCGAGATCGGCGACTTGCCGGCGGCCTCCACCGCGGCCGGATTCCACGAGATCACCGGCTGCCCGCGCTTCACCTGGTCGCCCTTGCTGACCAGCAGCTCGAAGCCCTCCCCGTTCAACTGCACGGTGTCGATCCCCAGGTGGGTCAGCACACCGTGGCCGTCCGCGTCCATCACCACGAACGCGTGCGGGTGCATGGAGACGACCAGCCCGTCCACCGGCGCAACTGCCGTAGTGGGTTCACGCACCGGGTCGATGGCGGTACCAGGACCCACCATCGCGCCCGAGAAGACGGGGTCGGGGACATTGGCGAGTCCAATGGCGCGGCCGGTCAGCGGCGACGTCACTGTGGTCATGGTGGAGCCTCCCAGGTGCGGAGTACGTACAGCGTGCTGCCGCGGCCAGCGGCGGGATGTGTCGGCTGAAGCCTAAATCATGTCAACTTCGGACAGACCGTCATATAAGGCATCACCCACCCAGGCAGTCCCGCGCGACCCGCCGCACTAACTCCGGCCACGGCCGCCGCCCGGATCCCGGGCCGGACAGGCCCTCAGGTGACACAAGTGGTCTAGTCCTCTTGGTCGACGCGCCGCACTCTACGGCATCCGAGTGAGTCCGACGATCGCTCCGGCGCGCCAGGTCGCGCGGTGCTGGCACTCGGTTGGCCCAAGGTGCACCATGCCCGATTAGGCGCACCGGCCCAGAGGGTCTATGGTTGGCCGAGTCGCCGCGAGGCGGTTGTAAATCCAGCGCCAACGCTGAGTGAATGTCCGGTGAAATCCGAACGAAACTCGCGTGATACGCTGAGGACACGAAAGAACGCAGTAACACTGAAACGAATGCCCGGAGAGCTTGCGAGAGCGGCTTGAAGGAAGTGTCCGTTCCTTGAGAACTCAACAGCGTGCCAAAAGTCAACGCCAGATATGTTGACATCCC